>JAYUJX010000093.1:0-2261 GCA_043764955.1 Polaromonas sp. | reverse complement strand
GAATTGGGCCAAGACGAGCCGGGCTTAGATCGTTTGATCCGCGCCGCCTACAAGCTCTTGGGCCTGCAAACCTACTTCACCGCTGGCGTCAAAGAAGTGCGTGCTTGGACGATTCATGTTGGCGACACCGGCCCGCAAGCGGCTGGCGTGATCCACACCGACTTCGAAAAAGGCTACATCCGCGCCCAAACCATCGCGTTTGACGATTACATCGGCTTCAAAGGCGAGCAAGGCGCGAAAGACGCCGGCAAAATGCGCGCTGAGGGCAAGGACTATGTCGTCAAAGATGGCGACGTGATGAACTTCTTGTTCAGCCCTTAAAGCAGTTGCAGCATCTGAGTTTGCCAAGTTAGCCTAAAAACAGCTATAATCTCAGGCTCGGTGGTATAGCTCAGTTGGTTAGAGCGCAGCATTCATAATGCTGAAGTCGGTGGTTCAAATCCACCTACGACCACCAAACAATAAGAAGAACTTAAAAGCCTTTGATTCGCAAGAGTCAAAGGCTTTTTTCATGGGATTTTGCTACACCATTTAATCGACTAAGGCGTTAAGCTTTTGCTTAACTTATCGATAATGCTCTGTTATGCTCGTTTGTCTAAAAGCTATTGTTTGACCGATTTCATGCCAACACCTCAATCAACCTACGACCTGCCCCCTCCCGCGACACGTCACGTCGTGAAGGAAGAGCAGATTGAGTACGGCTTCATCGGCAAACTCCAAGGCCTTAAATACGAATACCGCGCCGATATTCGCGACCGAGCCTCGCTGGAGCGCAATTTCCGTGAAAAGTTTGAAGCACTCAACCGCGTCAAGCTGTCCGACGGCGAATTTGCCCGCCTGCTGGACGAAATCGTCACCCCCGACGTATTCACCGCCGCCAAAACCCTGCGCAGCATCAACTCATTCACCCGCGAAGACGGCACCCCACTGAATTACACCCTGGTCAGCATCAAAGACTGGTGCAAAAACACCTTTGAGGTGGTCAACCAGCTGCGCATCAACACCGACTACAGCCACCACCGGTATGACGTGCTCATCCTCATCAACGGCGTGCCGTGTGTGCAGATCGAGCTGAAAACGCTGGGCATCAACCCGCGCCGCGCCATGGAGCAGATCGTTGACTACAAAAACGACCCCGGCAACGGCTACACCAAGACGCTGCTGGGCTTTTTGCAGCTTTTCATCGTCAGCAATCGCACCAATACCTACTACTTCGCCAACAACAACGCGCGGCACTTTTCGTTCAATGCGGACGAGCGCTTTCTGCCCATCTACCAGTTTGCGGACGAAGCCAACAACAAGATCGCCCAACTTGATGATTTTGCCGACAAGTTTCTTGCCAAATGCACCCTGGGCGAGACCATCAGCCGCTATATGGTGTTGATTGCCAGCGAGCAAAAGTTGCTGATGATGCGGCCCTACCAGGTGTATGCGGTCAAGCAAATCGTGGACTGCATTCATCAAAACTGCGGCAACGGCTACATCTGGCACACCACTGGCAGCGGCAAAACGCTCACGTCCTTCAAAGCCTCCACTTTGCTCAAAGACAACCCAGACATCGAAAAATGCCTCTTTGTGGTGGATCGCAAAGACCTGGACCGCCAAACCCGCGAAGAATTCAACAAATTTCAAGAAGGCTGCGTGGAGGAAAACACCAACACCGCCACGCTGGTGCGCCGTCTGCTGTCTGACAGCTACGCTGATAAAGTTATCGTCACCACCATTCAAAAGCTAGGTTTGGCGCTGGATGAGAACAGCAAACGCAACAAACAACGCAAGCAAAACGACCAACTGACCTACAAAGAGCAGCTCGCGCCTTTGAGCGACAAACGCATCGTGTTCATTTTTGACGAGTGCCACCGCTCCCAGTTTGGTGATAACCACACGGCCATCAAAGAGTTTTTCCCAAAAGCGCAGCTCTTTGGCTTTACTGGTACACCCATCTTTGAGCTGAACGCAACAGCAGTCAAAATCGAATCAAAGCCGAGCGCCGAAGACGTCGATAAAGTTGAGAAAACCCTCAAAACCACAGAAGACCTCTTCCAAAAACAGCTGCACGCTTACACCATCACACACGCCATTGAAGACGCCAACGTGCTGCGCTTTCACGTGGATTACTTCAAGCCGGAGGGAAAGAACCCACCCAAGCCGGGCGAGGCCTTAGCCAAGAAAGCGGTCATTGAGGCTATTTTGACTAAGCACGACACGGCCACGGCCAGCCGCCGCTTCAACGCCGTGCTGGCCACCGCCAGCATCAACGA
>JAYUJX010000092.1:0-8352 GCA_043764955.1 Polaromonas sp. | reverse complement strand
GCCAAATCTGATTCGCCAGATCCACCATAAACTCTGGCCGAATATACGCCATGAACACTGCGCCCAAAGCTAGAGCAACAGCCGCCCAAATGAGCAGTTGTTTAGCCATATTCGGTGCGATCTTCATATTAAGCTGGTTTTAGTTGGGAGCGCGGCACTGCCGATTCTTTCACCGGCAAATTAATCAAACCACCAAACACACCTAGCGCGATGATGATGTACCACATCACGTCGTAGCTCTTGTTAGCATCAAATATCACCGCACCCATCCACGCGCCCAGGAATGAGCCGATTTGGTGGCTGAAGAATACAAAACCGCTGAGCATGGACAAATGCTGAATACCGAATATCTGCGCCACCAGTGCGTTGGTCGGCGGCACGGTGGACAACCACAATAAACCCATCACGCTGGCAAATATGTAAACGCTCATCGGGGTTAAGGGTGCGAGTATGAAAATTGTCACGGCGACAGCGCGTGAAAAGTAGATAAAAGATAATATTTTGCGTTTCGCCATGGTTTGCCCTAACGAGCCAGCTATATAAGTGCCAAACACGTTAAACAAGCCCACCAACGCCAGCGCATAACTGGCCACTTGGGGCGACAAGCCTTTGTCTTTTAAATAGCTGGGCAAATGCACACCAATAAAGACAACTTGGAAGCCACAGACAAAATAGCCCGCCATCAAAAGCTGAAAACTGGGGTATTTGAAGGCTTCTTTGAGCGCTTCCAAAATCGTTTGATCGCGTTTCGCGGGAACGGAGCCGTTGGTGAAAGCGTGCTCTCGCAGGCCGAACGACAGCGGAATCATCAACAACGTGGCAAAACCCAGCATCACCAGCGCTTGTTGCCAGCCGAAGCTGCTGATCAAAAAGCCCTCCGTCGGCACCATCAAAAACTGCCCAAACGAGCCCGCCGCAGCCGCCACGCCCATGGCCCAGCTGCGCTTTTCAGCCGGCACGTTGCGGCCAATCACGCCGTAAATCACCGCGTAAGTCGTGCCGGCTTGCGCCGCACCAATCAACACACCGGCAGACAGAGTAAAAAGAAAGGGCGTTGACATATAAGCCATGCCAAACAAGCCCAGTGCGTAAAGCAGCGCACCACCAATGATGACCTTGAACGCCCCAAATTTGTCTGCTAACATGCCCGCCGCAATACCAGTGACGCCCCAAGAGAGGTTTTGAATCGCGATGGCGAAGGCGAAATTCTCGCGCGTCCAGCCATATTGTGTGGTGATGGGCTGCAACCACAGGCCAAAGCCGTGGCGAATGCCCATGGCCAGCGTCACGATGGCGGCGCCGCAGATCAGTACTTGGGTCAGGCTGAGTGAGTGGTTTTTCTTGTGGTGTGCGGATTGTGTTGTCATGTGTCTTGAGTTTAGCGGTATGCGCCACAAAATTCAGGCGATGAGTAAATTCTGGTCGAATTACTATTGCACTGATTATTTGTACAGTAAACATTTGAGACCGTCTACAATGCACTCTATGGCAATCAAACCCGCTTCCACCTCTGCAAGTTCTCCTGCTGAATATTCCGAAAGCTCGATCCGCGTCTTGAAAGGCCTAGAGCCGGTCAAACAGCGTCCTGGCATGTACACGCGCACCGACAACCCGCTGCACGTGATACAAGAAGTGCTGGACAACTCGGCCGACGAGGCGCTGGCGGGGCACGGCAAAAAGATCAAAGTCACGCTGCACAGCGATGGCTCGGTCAGCATTGAGGACGATGGCCGTGGCATCCCGTTTGGCATGCACCCGACTGAGAATGCACCGGTGATTGAACTGGTGTTTACCCAGCTGCACGCGGGTGGCAAGTTTGACAAGGGCAAAGGCGGCGCTTACAGCTTCTCAGGTGGTCTTCACGGCGTGGGCGTCAGCGTGACCAACGCGTTGGCGAAGCGCCTAGAGGCCACCAGCTACCGCGAAGGCTCAGTTGCAAAATTAGTTTTTGCTGCCGGCGATGTGGTCGAGCCCTTAGAAATCCGTAAAACGGGCGACGGTGACCGCAAAACTGGCACCACGGTGCGGGTTTGGATTGACCCCAAATATTTTGAAACTGCCGTCTTGCCGATGGCAGAGTTGACCCATTTGCTGCGCAGCAAAGCGGTGCTGATGCCAGGTGTGACGGTCACACTCATCAACGAAAAGACCAAAGAAACCCAAAACTGGCAATACAAAGGCGGTTTGCGTGATTATTTGATGCAAACGCTGAACGCAGACCCGGTGATTCCGCTGTTTGAAGAAGAAGGCTTTGCTGACGCTGCGAGCGAAAGCTTTGCCGAAGGCGAGGGCGCGCAGTGGTGCGTGGCTTTCACCGAAGACGGTGCGCCAGTGCGCGAAAGCTACGTTAATTTGATTCCCACCAGCGCCGGCGGCACGCATGAAAGCGGGCTGCGTGATGGTTTGTTCACCGCCGTCAAAAGCTTCATCGACCTGCACAGCTTGCTGCCCAAGGGCGTGAAGCTGATGCCAGAAGACGTGTTTGCCCGCGCCAGCTATGTGCTATCCGCCAAGGTGCTGGACCCGCAGTTTCAGGGGCAGATCAAAGAACGGCTGAATTCGCGCGACGCGGTGCGCTTGGTTTCTGGCTTCGTGCGGCCTTCTCTTGAGTTGTGGCTAAACCAGCATGTGGATTATGGCAAGAAGTTGGCGGAATTAGCCATCAAAGCTGCGCAAACCCGCCAAAAAGCGGGTCAAAAGGTTGAAAAACGCAAAGGCTCTGGCGTAGCGGTGTTGCCAGGTAAATTGACTGATTGCGAAAGCCGCGACATTTTGTACAACGAGGTGTTTTTGGTCGAGGGCGACTCCGCCGGCGGCAGCGCCAAAATGGGGCGCAACAAAGAAAACCAAGCGATTTTGCCGCTGCGGGGCAAGATTTTGAACACCTGGGAAGTCGAGCGCGACCGCTTGTTTGCCAATACCGAGATTCACGACATTTCGGTCGCCATTGGCGTGGATCCGCATGGACCTAACGATTCGCCTGATTTAAGCGGCTTGCGCTACGGCAAAGTTTGTATTTTGAGCGATGCGGACGTGGACGGCTCGCACATTCAGGTGCTATTGCTCACACTCTTTTTCAGGCATTTCCCAAAATTGATTGAAACTGGCCATATCTACGTGGCACGGCCACCCTTATTCAGAGTTGATGCGCCCGCGCGGGGTAAAAAACCGGCTTCTAAGGTCTATGCCTTGGACGCGGGCGAGCTTGAGGCAATTTTGGATAAACTGCGTAAAGATAACGTGAAAGAAGGCAGTTGGACGATCAGCCGCTTCAAAGGTTTGGGCGAGATGAATGCCGAGCAGCTGTGGGACACCACGCTGAACCCCGACACGCGACGCCTGCTGCCCGTTGAACTGGGTAAACTGGACTTCAAAGCGACCGAAGAGCTGATCACCAAGCTGATGGGTAAAGGCGAAGCGTCTAGCCGTCGCGAGCTGATGGAGTTGCATGGTGATTCGGTGGAAATTGATGTTTAATTTGTCATTCCTGCGAAGGCGGGAATCCACAAGTGCTGCGATGGATTCCCGCCTTCGCGGGAAGGACGGGATTCTATTGATGAGTATTTTTAATTTCTTTTTGAAAATAGTTAAAATACGCCTACAGCCAGCGTATTTATTGCCTATGATGCTATTTTTTTCGCAGCAATATGCGCATGCGGACGTGTATGGATTCATTGACGAAAAAGGAGTGGCACACTTCGCGGCTGAGCGTGTGGATGCACGTTACGAGTTGTTTTTCAAAGGTGGCGAGAGCTTTGATACACAGCAACGAGTGGCATCAAAAAGTGATTCAAAAAATGTGAAAAACGGAATTGCAACGGGTCAATCTTTGCCCGAAAGCGCCACCAGCCTAGCTGCCAAACACAAATCAAACTCCAAAATTCAAGCGTATTTTGATGTTTCACCCAGCTTCAAAGCTGTGCGCCACCACATGCGCGACGCAGCCAAATTGCACCGTATTGATTTTGAACTGCTGCAGGCGCTCATCGTCGCAGAATCGGGTTTTGACCCACTGGCCGTCTCGCCCAAAGGCGCGATTGGCTTGATGCAGCTGATGCCAGACACCGCCAAACGCTTTGGCGTTAACGCCGACAAAAGCAAAAGTGTCGAACAAAAGCTGCGCGACCCCAAAACCAATATCAACGCTGGCGCTAAGTATTTACGCACCTTGATCAACATGTTTCCGGGGCAAATGGAGTTGGCCATAGCTTCTTACAACGCAGGCGAGGGCGCTGTTCAAAAATACGGCAACAAAATTCCGCCTTACAAAGAAACGCAGAATTACGTCAAAACCGTGCTTCAAACGTACTTGGCGCTCAAGCCACCCGTGGTGCTCACCAGCTTACGAAACGCTAGCGCGGCAGAAAATGGCCCAACCCGCGTTCGTATGCAGATGGGCGGAGCTGTAGGCAGGGGTAACATGGTGTCACCCATAGCCTTGGCTGATTCCGCAACGGTTCAAAACTAAGCATCTTCACAGCTACGCTTCAGTACAACATTACGCTAACAACATTATTCCGTATCACTCAGTCCGCACAGTTTCATGACCGACCCCACCCAACTAGATCCGACCTCCGCTGAACCTCCTGAACCCCCACACTCAACTGGCGCAGCGGGTGACTCCGGTGCTGATGACGAGCTCAATTTAGCCACTTACGCCCAGCGCGCTTACCTTGAATACGCACTCAGCGTCGTCAAAGGCCGCGCTTTGCCCGATGTGTGCGATGGTCAAAAGCCGGTACAGCGCCGCATTTTGTTCTCCATGTCACGCATGGGCTTGGGCTACGGCGGTGCGAATGGCAATGTCGGTGCAAAACCCGTCAAATCCGCCCGCGTGGTGGGTGACGTTTTGGGTAAATATCACCCGCACGGCGACTCTGCTGCCTACGACGCCATGGTGCGCATGGCGCAGGACTTTTCACAACGTTACCCGCTGGTTGATGGTCAGGGCAATTTTGGCTCGCGCGATGGCGACGGCGCTGCCGCGATGCGCTACACCGAAGCGCGTTTGGCCAAAATCACCAGCTTGTTGATGGACGAAATTGACCTAGGTACGGTAGATTTTGCCCCCAACTACGATGGCAGCGAAACCGAGCCCAGCCAACTGCCTGCACGTTTGCCTTTCACTTTATTGAACGGCGCTAGTGGCATTGCGGTCGGTTTGGCGACTGAAATTCCTAGCCACAACTTGCGCGAAATCGCCGATGCATGCGTGGCGCTGATCAAAACGCCGAAGTTGAGCGACGAAGAACTGTTCGCCATCGTTCCTGGTCCAGACTACCCGGGCGGCGGTCAAATCATCAGCAGTGCTGCCGATATTGCCGACGCTTACCGCACGGGCCGTGGCTCGCTCAAAGTGCGTGCCCGCTGGAAGATTGAAGAGCTGGCGCGTGGCCAGTGGCAGTTGGTCGTGACAGAGTTGCCGATTGGCGTCAGCACCCAAAAAGTGTTGGAAGAGATTGAAGAAATCACCAACCCCAAGGTCAAAACTGGCAAAAAGGCGCTGAGTTTGGACCAAAGCAACCTCAAAGCCAGCGTGCTGGCGGTGTTGGACGTGGTGCGTGATGAGTCGAACAAAGACGCGGCTGTGCGCCTCGTCTTTGAGCCCAAAACCAGCAAAATCGAACAGCAAGAGCTGATTACGGCGCTCTTGGCGCACACGTCGCTGGAAACTTCATCGTCGATCAACCTCACGATGATTGGCATCGATGGCCGCCCGACGCTGAAGTCGCTGCGCCAAATGCTCAACGAGTGGATCGAATTCCGCCACCAAACCATTGGCAAACGCTCGCAGTACAAGTTGGACAAGGTGCTGGACCGCATCCACATCTTGGAAGGCCGTGCCCTCGTTTTGTTGAATATCGACGAAGTGATTGCCATCATTCGTGAATCTGACGAGCCGAAAGCCGCCTTGATCGCCCGTTTCAACCTGTCAGACCGCCAAGCCGATGATATTTTGGACATTCGCCTGCGTCAATTGGCGCGTTTAGAATCGATCAAAATTGAGCAAGAATTAGCCGAATTGCGCACTGAGCAAGGCAAACTAGAAGAGATTTTGGGTAGCCCAGCTGCTTTGCGCCGCTTGATGATCAAAGAAATCGAAACCGATGCCAAGCAGTTTGCCGACGAACGCCGCACGCTGATTCAAACCGAGAAAAAATCTGTCGTCGAAGTCAAAATCGTCGATGAGCCGGTGACGGTCGTCGTGAGTGCCATGGGCTGGGTTCGCGCACGGACAGGTCACGGTCACGAGTCATCCAGTTTCGCCTTCAAAGCGGGCGACGATTTGTACGGCACGTTTGAATGCCGCACGGTAGACACGCTGTTGGCTTTCGGTGGCAAGGGTCGCGTCTACTCCGTTCCCGTCGCCATGCTGCCAGGCGCACGCGGTGATGGTCAGCCGGTGACGACGCTGGTTGAACTGGAATCTGGCACCAAGCTTGTCCACTACTTCGCAGGTCCGGCCAGCGCCAGTTTGCTGCTATCAAGTTCTGCAGGTTATGGCTTTTTGGCGACGGTCGAGAGCATGACATCCCGCCTCAAAGCCGGTAAAGCCTTTGTCACCTGCAACGATGGCGAGTCTTTGAACCGACCATCTTTGGCTGCCAACGCCGCCGCCGTTCCGACTTTTGTCGCCACGCACGTCGCTTGTGCATCAGCCGGTGGTCGGATATTAACTTTTGAAATCAATGACTTGAAAGCCATGACCAATGGCGGCAGGGGCTTGATGTTGATTGATTTGGAAGCCAAAGACACCCTAGCTGGCGCAGCCGCTTACACCCGTAGTATCAACATCAAAGGCATAGGCCGAGGTGGCAAATCCCGCGAAGAAACCCTAGAAATCCGCAGCCTAAACAACGCCCGCGCCGTCCGCGCCCGCAAAGGCAAAGCGGCAGATTTAGGGTTTAAGCCGACGGATGTGTTGAGAGTTGAGTAAGTTTAATTTTTTGAGGTAAATATGCTGCTAGCCAGCGTATTTATTGCCTAAGCAGCTATGAAATAGATAGTATTTATACAGTGTTTGTAAATGGATTGACAACCGAAACCCCCGTGAGTTCAAAGTCTTTCACATTGCGAGTCACCATTGTCAGGTTATGGCACAGCGCTGTAGCTGCTATCAAGTTATCGATGCCTTTGTTTCCTGTTTGTACGCAAAGCCTCCCCCACAGCTTGGCGATTTGCGGGGTGATGGGCAAGATGTTTTGGGCAAACTGCAATTCTGTTGCCACCAGCCACTGGGCGAGTTCATCGGCAAAACCTCGGTTTGTTTTTGTTTCTAAAGCGCGTTTCTTGGTAATGCCAGCTTCAATTTCGCCAATCGTCAGTGCGCTTAAAAAGGTTGTTTCACTGGCTTGCGTCGTCAGAAACGCTACAACGCCAGCATTGGGGTTGGCTTTTCGCAGCTCAGACAACACCACGGTGTCTAGCAAAATCATCAAAAATCAATCGATCGTGGTTGTACGTCCAAACGCTCATTTTCCAAGCGCTCAGTTTCGATAGTTTGCGCAGTTTTAGGGATTGCGAGCAAGTGGTCGATTAAACTCATTGGCTTTGCTGTATTGCTAGCTGCATTGGCGGCGCTGCGTTGCAAAGCTTCAAAATCTTGCTCAGACAGCACCACCACCGCCTGCTTCCCCCTGCGGGTGACATGCTGCGGCACACCGCGCAAAGCGCCATCCACCAAAGCGCTGAACTGCGCTTTAGCGTCTTGCAGCCGCCATGCTGCTGAATGGGCGGAAGTTGGGATGGTTTGCATAGTTGGATTTTAAACTAGTTTAACGGACTAGTCAGTTAAGAGGAATTTGATGATTTGCCAATGACTCAAACTGTTCTGAATCATGCAAAATGTCTTAAAACATCAAAAAAATTGGTTAAAGTGGCTCTAGCCGACGTATTTATTGCCTATGATGCTATTAAATATATAGTAAATTTGAACTAAATATGGGCAGATCAAACTGGCGAATGCGTATTCAGCCAGTCTTTCAGGGCATCATTCATACGCGCTTGCCAGCCTGCACCCGTAGCGCGGAAGGCACTCAGCACATCTGGGCTATAGCGCACTGTGACAGCTTGTTTCGAGTCGTCTTTGAGCGTTCCCACTGGGCGACCACGTGTTTTGTACTGCGCAATATCCGCCGGTGTATGCGTTCGCGCAGCTTCACTTCGTTTGGCTTGCTTGATGGATTCGAGCACATCAGCAGCAAAAGCAGTCATTTCGGCATCCATTTTTTTAGCAACTTTAGGCATCGTAAGCCTCCTTCCATGATTTCAAAATTTCAACTGGCATGTTGTCAAACTTAGCTTTTGCGTAAACCGCTATCAGCACCAAATCGCCTTGTGGCAAACGGGTGT
>JAYUJX010000091.1:0-2292 GCA_043764955.1 Polaromonas sp. | reverse complement strand
GGTAGTCAGAGGCTTCGATGGCGGCCTCTGCAATCAGGAGCATGGCGGCGTTGGAGGCGTCGGGAGTGTCGGCGTGGTCAAGTTGGCTTAGGAGTGCACGAAGCCGTTGGGAGGTGTTGGACGGGATGGAGGGAGCAGATGGTGGTGGCGGGGGGTTGGGGAGGCGGTTGGGGTTCTTGGAGCAGTAAGCGGACAAGTGGCCGAAACGTTGGACTCTATCGGCAGACAGACACCAAGTGCAGGGGGTAGGGTGAAGGTGGGGTTTAGGGGTAGGGTCTTTCTTACCGGCTGCAAGACGTGGGCGGGAGGCTGGCGTCCCGGCTTTGGAGGCGATGAGTGCGGAGCCTTGGGTAGAGGCGTCATCACGGGCGAAAGAAAGGGAGTTGGCGATTTTCCAGCTCTGTAGTTGAGACATGAGGGCTGTGGGATCCGGGAACCGTCCAGTCGGGTGGTTGTGGAGAAGCTCATCAAGAGCACGGCGGAACTCGGTGCGGTTAAGGCCTGCGAGGTAAAGGAAGCTAGTTAATTCAGGAATGGATACAAAGCCCGGGTGTACCGCGGACTCGAAGTCGAGCTTGAATGTGTCGGTCATAGAGGTGACTAGGTCAATGTATGATTCATGTGTTAAGTCGGATTGTGATATATTAACATAGAGGCGAGTTCGATGGAGTTTGGTGGCGGCGTTTCCGATGGAGTGGATGTCGCGGACCATGACATAGAAGGAGTAGCTCCGAGAGCCAATAGGTTGCAGTTGGTATGTTGGATAGTTGAGGTGGGTTTTGATCGATGTGTGGGAGGCCAAGGTAATGTGTCGATAGAGATGGTCGAGGCAGTCTGTGTCTTCGTCGGAAAACCGACGCTTTGCTGCCGAGAAGATCTTTTTGTCATCTCGAAAGTTGGCATTGCCAAGGGTACTGAGGGGCAGCGCTTAATCGGCGTCGCACTGGGCGTCGGCGTCGATGTAGGCACATCTGATGGTGACGATGACGGTCTAGAGCTTGGACTCACAATCGTCTTTGGCGTAGCACTGGGCGTCGGCGACGATGTAGGCACATCTGATGGTGACGATGACGGTCTAGAGCTTGGACTCACACTCCCACTTGAACTGGGCGTCGGCGACAATGTAGGCACATCTGATGGTGACAACGACGGACTAGAGCTTGGACTCGCAATCGTACTAGGCGTCGCACTGGGCGTCGGCGACGATGTAGGCACGTCGGATGGTGACGATGACGGACTAGAGCTTGGACTCGCACTCGTACTCGGTGTCGCACTCTGCGTCGCACTGTGTGTCGGCGACGATGTAGGCACATCTGATGGTGACGATGACGGTCTAGAGCTTGGATTATTACTCGGCGTCGCACTGGGCGTCGGCGACAATGTAGGTACATCGGATGGTGACGATGACGGTCTAGAGCTTGGACTCGCACTCACACTCACACTGGGTGTCAGCGACAATGTAGGCACATCTGATGGTGACGACGACGGACTAGAGCTTGGACTCGCACTCCCAATCGTACTTGGCGTCGCACTGGGCGTCGGCGACGATGTAGGCACGTCTGATGGTGACGATGACGGTCTAGAGCTTGGACTCGCACTCCCAATCGTACTTGGCGTCGCACTGGGCGTCGGCGACGATGTAGGCACCTCGGATGGTGACGATGACGGACTAGAGCTTGGACTCGCACTCGTACTCGGCGTCGCACTGGGCGTTTCACTGGGTGTCGGCAACAATGTTGGCACATCTGACGGTGACGATGACGGACTAGAGCTTGGACTCACACTCGTACTCGGCGTCGCACTGTGTGTCGGCAACGATGTAGGCACGTCTGATGGTGACGATGACGGACTAGAGCTTGGACTCGCACTCGCCGTCGCACTTTGTGTCGGTGACGATGTAGGCACATCTGATGGTGACGATGACGGACTAGAGCTTGGACTCGAACTTGAACTTCGCGTCGCACTGTGTGTTGGCGTCGATGTAGGCACATCTGATGGTGACGATGACGGTCTAGAGCTTGGACTCGCACTCGGTGTCGCACTGGGCGTCGCACTGTGCGTCGGCGACGATGTAGGCACATCTGATGGTGACGATGACGGTCTAGAGCTTGGACTCGCAATCGTACTTGGCGTCGCACTGGGCGTCGGCGACGATGTAGGCACATCTGATGGTGACGATGACGGACTAGAGCTTGGATTCGCAATCGTACTTGGCGTCGCACTGGGCGTCGGCGATGATGTAGGCACGTCGGATGGTGACGATGACGGTCTAGAGCTTGGACTCGCACTCGT
>JAYUJX010000090.1:0-8493 GCA_043764955.1 Polaromonas sp. | reverse complement strand
CTTATTTTCTCACCCAACCAAGCCGTGTTGATGACGAAATCGGTAAACCCGCCCACCGCCAAAGCTTGCATGGCCCACTGCATCAGCGGCTGACCGCGTACTTCAAGCAGCGGTTTGGGGGTGTGATCGGTCAGCGGGCGCATGCGTTCGCCGCGTCCAGCTGCCAAGATTAAAGCTTTTATGGTCATGGGTTCAGTTTTGGATTCAATATGCCACGGTGCAGCTCATGGCGATCCATGCCGTCGGGCTTGAAAACAGCCAGCAAAGTGTCCATCAAGCGGTGCGCTTTGGCGGAGTGGTCGCCGCCGAAGTTGCAGACGTAGATATCCAAAGTCACGGCTTTCAGCTCTGGCCATGTATGAATACACAAGTGCGATTCTGCCAAAAGCACCGTAGCAGTCACGCCGCTGGGCTGGCCATCCACTGCGGGAAAGGCGTGCACCAACTGGTTCACCGCCTGCAAACCTGATTCTTCAACTGCAACCAGACACAACTGCAAAACAACGGCGGCATCTACCAAGAGCGCGGCATCGCAGCGGCAGTGGTGACAATCAGCGGTGAGGTGTAGGCCTTGCATGGTTTATTTTATGCTGCCCGCCGCATGCCCCATCGCAAAAGCCTCCTCAAAGACCGAATAGCCCGCCCAGTCGCTGTGAGCGAACTGTAAGCGTTGATTTGACGCCGAATTTTGCTCTTTTTTTAATAGCTGCTTAGGCATCAAATACGCCGACTGCGTACCAATTTTATCTCTAAAAGCAGGCATAGGAATCGCCATAGCATGCCCATAACGGGTTATGTCGATGTGGCTGGTTTTTACCACCAAATCTGGGTGCGCTGCCGATAATTCTGCCAATATCTCATCGCGCCAACTACCCCAAGAGCGCTCTAAAAGCTGTTTCCTACCATCTTTCATATCCCCCAAAGCGCGGTAGTACGTCAACACTGTGGCTACCGGAACAGGCTCTAGACTTTGGTGTTTGGCATTCACGTAGCCCAAACCTGCCGCGCCGTAGATGACGTTGTCCCAGCTGGGCGCTGCACCGCCGTGGTCAATCAATGGCTTGTCGATATGAATATTCGCTATCAGCCACGGGGCGTAGCGGGTTTGCTGGGCTGCGGTTTGCAGCATGGCCGGGGGATTTTTCACCACACGAGCTGCCACAAAAATAGGCAGAGCGATGATGCAGCGTTCCGCCTGCCAGCGCTCGGTTTTCGGGCTGGAGGCATCAGAGGCATCCAGCACATCAACTTCCACGCCGTGTTTCATAACCTCAATGCGGGTGACGATGCGCTTGGTGAGTAAGCGCTCACCCAGCGGCAAAGCCATGCGATGCGTGATCCAGCCGTTGCCTTCGGGCCAAGTCAGTACGCCATCGCGTTCAGAGGGTTCCGCGCCGGGTGCATGAAAGCCGTGACGGCTGGCGAAGTAGTGCATGCCTGCCCAGGCGGACACGGTGGCGATACCCGCGCCGTAATCGTCGCGGCAGCAGTAGTCTAAATACCAGCGCAGGCGTGGGTCGGTCAAGCCGTTTTGATCTAAATACGCTATAAAAGTAATAGCTGATAAGGCAATATCTACGACAGCTAAGGTCGAATTTGAGGCTGGAATTGACCACTGACTGCGTTTTCGGGATTCTTCCACCAATTTGGCGAATTGGCGATACTGCGCGAGTGTGTGAGCGCTCACATCTTGCAATGGTAGCAAACCGTCTTGCCAAGCGCCGTTGAAAAACAGGCGCTCTTGCGGGCTGTGGCAGAGGTAGCGCTCGTCGTATTGCCAGCGGCCTGAGAGGCGTTGGCGCACGCCTAGCTCTTCCAAAAGGTTGCGCAAATCTGCCGCTTGGGGGGCTTTCTCGGACGGCACGGGTAGGTAATGCGCACCCAGCGGACACGTGATGCCATTGACCGCGCCACTCTTGCTGTTACCGCCAGCGCGGTCTTCCAGCTCCAGCATCACAAAGTCGTTGATGCCTTGCAGCCGCAAAGCGCGGGCGGCAGCCAAGCCAGCGACACCGCCGCCGGCGATGATGACTTTGGTTTTGGGGGTTTTGCTGGGAGTGACCCATTGTTTTGTATCGCGCAGCAAGTGGCCGCGTTCAACATTGACGCCTGTAAAGCCACCTTGAATGTCTTTAATTTGATGTGATTTCTCGCAACCCAGCAGTGGCAAAGCACTGGCTGCAACCATGAATTGGCGGCGTTTCATGAGCGAGCGATTCTCAAGAAGCCCGTTCGCCCTGAGCTTGTCGAAGGGATTAAGAAGACTTCGACAGAGCCTGTCCTGAGCCCGTCGAAGGGCTCAGTCCGAACGGCGGTATTTCTAATGTGCAACTTTGCCCCATTCTTCCTCATATGTCGTCACCAGCACTTGGTTGGACAAGCGATTCACCTCAGTCGGCACACGCGCCATGTCCAGCGGGAAGTCGAAAAGCACGGGCAGGCTCGCCAGATCTAAAAACCGCATCCCTGCGGGTAAGGTCTTGGGTAGATGCCATGGCCGGCGGCTGGCGATGATGAAACCCCACTCCCCAAAGCTGGGCACATGCGCGTGGTAGGGTGTGGCGGTGAGGCCGACGGATTCAATCGTTGCCGCGACTGTCCAAAAGCTTTTACGCGCCACCAAGGGCGAGGTGGTTTGAATCACCGCATAGCCACTGGCAGCGAGGCGTTTGTCCAACAAGGCGTAGAACGAGTTGGTGTAGAGCTTGCCGATGGAGAAATTGGTCGGGTCGGGGAAGTCAACGATGATGACATCGAAGGTGTCAGTGCCCCTCCCAATGTCATTATCAAGCCACGCAAACGCGTCGGTATTGACGACTTTGACTTTGGGTGATGTGAGTGCGCCACCGTTGAGTTTGACCAAAGTGGGTTGTTCGGAGAACAATTTGGTCATCGCTGGGTCAAGCTCCACCAAAGTGACGGATTCCACGCTGGGGTACTTCAAAACCTCACGCACGGCCATGCCATCACCACCGCCCAGCACGGCGACGCGCTTAGCACCACCGGCTGAAAACGCCGCCATCGCTGGGTGCACCAAAGCCTCGTGGTAGCGGTATTCGTCACGCTCGGCAAACTGCAGGTTGCCGTTCAAAAACAGCCGATGCCCCAGTTTGCCCTGCGTCACCACGATGCGCTGATACGGCGATGCGGCGGTGAAAACAATGCGGTCTTGGTAAAATTTATCCTCAGCCAGGGTGGTGATGTGGTCTGCACCCGCGAAGGCTGCCGCAAGTGCCGCCAAAGTCAAACCGCAGGCCAACGCATGCGATTTGAACTGGCGCAGTTCAAACCGAAACAGCCACAGTGCCCACACCGCCACAGCCGCATTCAAGAGTCCAAACAGCAGCCCCGTGCGAATCAGCCCCAGCTGCGGCACCAAGATCAAGGGAAACGCCACAGACACCGCCAGTGCGCCCAAATAATCAAAAGTCAGCACCTGCGACACCACATCTTTGAAGGCCACATTGCGCTTCAAAATCCGCATCACCAGTGGAATCTCTAAACCGACCAAGATGCCAACAACACCCACCATGCCATACAGCACCCAGCGAAAACTACCAGGAACAAAGGCATTGGCTAAAAACAAAATCGCAGGCAACAGACCACCCGCCAGCGCGACAAGTAACTCAATCCGCAAAAAATGCGCTGGCAATTGGCGCTCAAAAAACTTGGACAACCACGACCCCACGCCCATCGCAAACAAATAGCAGCCAATAACCGTAGAGAACTGCAAAATCGAGTCCCCCAACAAATAAGACGCGAGCGCCCCAGCCGCTAATTCATAAACCAAGCCACAAGCCGCCACGACAAAGACGCTGGCGAGCAGCGTAATTTCAAGCGGGCTAGCTTTAACTACTTTCAACCAACATCAACCATGAATCGCTGCCGCAACAATAATACAAACCCCCAAACTCACAGCCGCCACCACAACCCCCAGCGCCACGTTTTGCTTCTCAACAAGCTCACCCCACAAATCGTAGGGCGTAAGCTTGTCAATAATGACAAAACACAGCCAAAAAATCAGGACGCCAATCAAAGCGAACACGACCGAGCCGACGATGCCAGCGAGTTTTAATCCCATAAGTTCCATTTTTACTCCTTAAAAGTGTTGATGCTGATGTTTAGGGACTACTTGTGTCCGCCGCCCGAACTGAATCCACCGTGGGAACCACCCGAACTGCGCAACGATGAGCAATTTTCCACCCTCGGGTCGCAACTTGAGCAACGGCTGATTAAAAACAAAAATAGGAGCAACACAAGTATCAAAATAATAATCGTGCCACAGCCCATACCGGCAATGCTACTCATAGGTTTTGCATCTGCCGCTTTGAACATATTGTTACCAGAGCCGCCATCTAAACCACCATCCAAGGCCCCCTCTTTGAGGTTAAACGATTTAGCCACCGCATCGCTGCTCAGTTTGCTGCCCATGGACCAGGTCACCTCATTCGGTATTTCTTCTCGTGACAGCAACACGGCACCTTTTTCAAAATCGGTGTTGTTGCTCTTTTGTCCACGTTCCACGCGCCAATAAAATTCCCCAGCGACGTAAGTGGTTTCAGCTTTGTAGCTGTATTTTTGTGTGTATTTGTTGCCCAAATAAGTAGCGGTTGAGCCATTGGGCGACAGCGTGGGTGCGCCCGTGGTGGGCGTGGCCAAGCTCCAGCCTTCGGTTGAATCGACCAAAAAGGTGAAGCCGCGCTTTTGGTTGTAGAGCAGGTATTCCGTCCAACCGAAATGCTCATCTGGGTCGTCCACTTCATAACCCATGCGGTGCTGAAAACCCACCAATTGCCACATCACCCCTTGCAATTGCCCAGTGCTACCCAGCGCAATCAAAGGCGCAACGGGTTCAGACTGCAACGCATAGGTCAACTGCGCTGCCGCTCCCCCATTTACACCACCAGATACATCGATGATACTGTTGCAGCTTTTACAGGTCAGACTTTTGGTGGATGCCAAGCTAACTTGCAAAGAAGCTGCACAATTGGGGCAGGAAAATTGCTGGCTGGACTCGGTCTTGGCTTGCTCGTCTTTCAAGCCTTTAAGCTGTAAGTCCTCCAACAGAACGGCACGCCCCGTAGACAGTGCTGGCGGCTCAGAACCGTAATCGATGCTGATGACATCGCCCTGGTCTCCACGCAACTCCACCATGTTGAACACTGCGTTCAATGGCGGCAATTTGGGTAGCTCACCTTGAGCGGAGATCAACGAAACAGTGTGATTGGCGGCAATGGTGAACGTTTTGCCGTTGATGGCGGTGGTATGCCCCACCTCAAACTGTGCCGCTGCAGGAAGCGTGCTTTTGCCATTACTTGCTCTTATCAATGCTGTAGAAAAAACAAACGCGCCGTTGTCTTCGCTCAAGCTGCCCATGCTGCCGTCGTCAAAACCAGCAATCCACTCGCTCCATGTGCCTTGGGCGTATTTATATTGCAATCGCCCAATCAGCGTGAAAGATTTACCGTCCCACTTGCCCGAAGCCATGAGTTGCAGCGGGCTGAAGTCCTCAAACAACTCAGACATCTTGCCCGTACGCGCCAGCGTGTCGCCATGTCGCACCACCGTGCTTTGGCAATAGCCGCACACGACATACGTAGATTGCGCGCTGCGAAACTCGACCGTTGCGCCACAACCCGGGCAGGGCGCACGGTAGCTTCGCTGAAGGGATTCAGAGGCCAAGGGTAATGCTTTTGATAATGCGCAGTTAAATAATATCCGTTCGCCCTGAGCCTGTCAAAGGGCTGATGAAGACTTCGACAAGCTCAGTCCGAACGGCATGAGTGGTTATGGATAGGCTCGGCTTAAACGAGCTTTTTCAGCAGCTCTGCCTTTTTGGAATCAAACTCCTCTTGCGTCAAAATGCCTTTGGCTTTGAGTTCGCCCAGTTTCTCCAGCGTGGCCATGATGTCTTCTGGTTTGATCACAGCGGCCGCCGCCGCACTGGCCGCTGCTGCCGCTTGATTCGTGCCCGAGCTCAAACCCGCTTGCAGATTTTGCGCCAGCACCTGCCCGAGCGCCACGCCTGCACCCAGTCCCATGGCGTCGCCGGCTATGCCACTACCACCCCCCGAACCTTCGGCAAATTTCGGAATCGCCTGCGCAGTCTGGTATTGCATGAACTTGCCCATGTCGTTGCCGACCATGCCCATGCCGATTTTCTGGTCGAGGATTTTTTGCAACTCTTCCGGCAGGGAGACGTTTTGCACCGTCATGCCTTCGAGTTTTAGGCCGATTTTGGCAAATTCGGGCGCAAGTTGCGTCGTCAAAGCCAGCGCAAACGTCATTTGGTTGGACGCCAAATCCAAAAATGGAATATTGCTGCTGGCAATAGCGTTGCTGATGTTTTGCAACACCAAGCCACGCAGTTGGCCGTCAACGTCTTCTACGCTGTAGCTCTCGCGCGTGCCTGAAATTTCGGTGTGAAACAGCTTGGCATCCGCAACGCGGAAGTTGTAATTACCGAAAGCACGCAGGCGCACCGCGCCAAAATCTTTGTCGCGAATGGTGATGGGCTGTGGCGTGCCCCATTTTTGGTCGATCTGCTGGCGGGTGCTGAAGAAGTAGACATCGCTCTTGAAGGGCGACTCAAACAGCTTGTCCCAGTTTTTCAGGTTTGTCAACAGCGGCAAGTTTTGCGTCGTGAGCTTGTAGATGCCAGGCACAAACACATCGGCGACCTTGCCTTCGTTGACAAATACGGCGAGCTGCGATTCACGCACGGTGAGCGAAGCCCCATTTTGAATCTCCATATCCGCCATCGGGAAGCGCCAGGCCAAGATGCCGTCGCTCTCCTCTGTCCATTGCAATACGTCAATAAACTGCTTCTTGAGAAAGTCCATCAATGCCATGGGTGACCTCGCTTTAGAAATGGGTAAAAGAGAAAATGACTTCGGAAAATCGAAGAAATGAATAGTAACTGATTCGGCACTAAATATCTGATAAAAAATAGCATCAACTACGTCAATCATTTGATGCTTAATTTTAAAAATCCATGCTAAGTGCTTGATTTGTATATACACCGACAGCTACCACCATTTTCTGTGGATAACTTTGTTGATAGCTCCTGATTTACAGCGCTAAAGCCCCATAAATCAAGGCTTTAGACAAACTGCACAGAAATCGAGCAATAAATTAAACCCATATAAATCAACAAGTTAGCAATGCTATTTGTTTGATAGCAATTTGTAGGGTTATTTTTCTCAAAATGTTGCGGGGCACCATTTTTTGTTGACAACTCAATAAAAATTTTTGAAATTTACCCTATTTTTATGCTAATCGATGTGCTTTTGAGTGCGCATGCACCGCATCCACCAGCACTGCTACATTTTCAGGCGGTGTGAACTGGCTGATTCCGTGGCCTAAGTTGAAAATATGTGTAGCACCGGTGGTGGTTTTGTCGGTATGCGGCTGGCCGAAGCTGTTTAAAACCTTGGCAACTTCCGCTTGAATCACGGCAGGCGTCGCAAAAAGCACGTTCGGGTCGATGTTGCCTTGTAGCGCCTTTGCGAATTTATCAACACTTCCCGTTTTGCCGCCGACCATGGCGCGCGCTTTGGCCAAATTTGCCGTCCAATCCAACCCCAGCACGTCGCAATCCAAGCCACCCATTTCATCCAACCACAACGCGCCGCCCTTGGTAAACACAATGCGTGGGATGACGACACCGTCGTCTTTACCGTTGTGAGTACGTTTTAACTGAGCCAGCACGCGCTTGGTGTAAACCAAACTGAACTCCTGAAACGCGCCATCGGCCAGCACGCCACCCCAGCTGTCAAAAATCATCACCGCTTGCGCACCTGCTTCAATTTGGGTGTTCAAGTACAGCGCCACCGCATCGGCGTTGACCGCCAGCATGCGGTGCATCAAATCTGGGCGGCTGTACATCAGGGTTTTGACGTGGCGATAGTCGTCAGAGCCTGCGCCCTCAGCCATATAGCAAGCCAGGGTCCACGGGCTGCCCGAAAAACCGATCAAAGGCACGCTGCCGCGCCCGTCCGCCTGCGTCAGCGCCTTGCGAATGCTGGACACCGCGTCAAACACGTAGCGCAGTTTATCCATATCTGGCACGGCCAGCTTGGCGACGGCGGCTTCATCACGCACGTTATGCGCAAACTTGGGGCCTTCGCCCAAGGCAAAGCTGAGGCCTAAGCCCATGGCGTCGGGGATCGTCAAAATATCGCTGAACAAAATCGCGGCATCCAACTTGTACCGTGCCAGGGGCTGAAGGGTCACCTCGGTCGCGTAATCGGTATTCGTCGCCAGACCCATGAAACTGCCAGCTTTAGCGCGGGTTTCGCGGTATTCAGGTAAATAACGGCCGGCTTGGCGCATCAGCCACACGGGCGTGTGGTCAGACGCTTGGCGCATGCAAGCTTGTAGAAAAGTGGGATTGTGGAGATGGCTGAAATCGTGCATAAACCTCATTATCTCAGGCTATAGCAGGTGTTTTAGGCGTCTGTGCTCAATCAACAAACAACTGTTTTCAACCAC
>JAYUJX010000089.1:0-2306 GCA_043764955.1 Polaromonas sp. | reverse complement strand
ACCCCACGAATAATCTCCCGCCCGACTGAGCTACCAATCGTCCGCACAGCAGATTTCACAACAATTTGCGCTACGCCGTCGTGCTGACCGCCACGGGGGCCGGTTTTGCCGAAAAGGATGTCTTTTAGGCCGCCCATCATGCTGTCGTCATCGGCTTTGGTTTTTGCGGCTTCTTCTAATTTGGTGGCTACGCGGCCTTTGATTAGTTCGTGGGCGGATTCGCGGTCAATGGTCTTTTCATACGCGCCAGCAACGATGGAATCGGCCTGTAACGCTTTGCGCTGTTCTGGCGTGATGGGGCCGATTTTGGAGGCGGGCGGTAGCACGTAGACGCGCTCGGTCACACTGGGGCGGCCTTTTTCGTCTAGAAAGCTGACCAAGGCTTCGCCGACTTCTAGCTCGGTAATCGCGGTTTCAATGTCGATTTTCGGGTTTTGCCGCATGGTGCTGGCCGTTGCTTTGACAGCGGCCTGGTCGCGCGGGGTGTAGGCACGCAGGGCGTGTTGCACGCGGTTGCCGAGCTGGGCGAGCACGGTATCGGGGATGTCCAGCGGGTTTTGCGTCACAAAATAGACGCCCACGCCTTTGGAACGCACCAAGCGCACGACGAGTTCAATCCGCTCCAGCAGCACTTTAGGTGCATCGGTGAAGAGCAAATGCGCCTCGTCGAAGAAAAACACCAGTTTCGGTTGATCCAAGTCGCCCACTTCGGGCAGAGTTTCAAAGAGTTCACTCAGCATCCAGAGCAAAAACGTGGCGTAGAGGCGCGGAGCGGTGAGCAGTTTGTCGGCTGCGAGGATGTTGATAACGCCTTTGCCCCCACCGCTGGCGGTGGTCCCTTTGCTGGAATCGGTCTGCATGAAATCGGCGATGTTGAGCATGGGCTCGCCAAAGAACTTGTCGCCGCCTTGCGCCTCGGTTTGCAGCAGGCCGCGTTGAATCGCGCCTATGCTGGCGGGGCTGATGTTGCCGTAGGAGGTGGTGTAGTCGCTGGCGTTGTCGCCAATGGCTTGGCACATGGCGCGCAGGTCTTTCATGTCCAAGAGCAGCATGCCTTGGTCGTCCGCGATTTTGAAGACCAGCTGCAACACGCCAGCCTGCGTTTCGTTCAAATTCAGCATGCGGCTGAGCAAAAGCGGGCCTAAATCGCTGATGGTGGCGCGAACGGGATGACCGGATTCACCAAAAACGTCCCACAGCGTGGTGGGGAAAGCTTTGAAATCAGGCGTGGCGATGCCGCGCTCTTTGATGACTTTGGCCAGTTTCTCCCCAAAACTGCCCACTTGCGAGATGCCGGACAAATCGCCTTTCACATCGGCCATAAACACCGGTACGCCGAGTTTTGAGAAGCCCTCAGCCATCGTCTGCAGGGTGATGGTTTTGCCTGTACCCGTCGCGCCCGTGATCAAACCGTGGCGATTCGCCTTGTCTGGGCGTAAAAAGCACTGGATATTGCCATCAGATTTACCGTCTGGAGAGGTTTTTTGGGCGATTAGGATTTGATTCGTCATGATGAGGTATGTCAGCTGAAATTCGATCTTTGATAAACATTATGCGGCAGCAGGCTACTTTTGTAAGCCATTAGTTTTGGAAACAACTATTGAAATTTCCTTTCCTTTTACGAAATTCAGATCTCCTAATGGGTTGTTTACAAATTCAAGTTGCATTTTGTAGCTCCCATCTGGTACGCGCAGCCATGCTTCAGTTTGACCACTTGGAAATTCTAGTTTTTCAACTTTTCCATTACTTTGCTTTATTTGTATTTGAAAATAGCCTGTATTTTTCAAACGACTTTCTTTGTTGGAAATATTCAAACCTGCTGCGTGAAATTGGACTTTAAAATAGGATGGAAGTGACGCACCATCGTTGATGTTGACGAAAAATAATTCGGGTTGATTTGATTTCTTTAATAATGCCTCTTTGTCGGAATCTTCAGGCAACACGGTAATTTCAATTTCATTACTAAACACAAAATGCGGTACATGATTGTGATCAGCAAGCAGTAGCCTGAGTGTGTGTTTGCCTGGTGGCAAGCTAACAAGTCCTTGCATTTGACCTTTGCCAAAATGCAAGTATTTGTCTGTAAATGGCAACGGAGTCATGTGCAGCATCGGCAGTGGCGTATCGATTAACAAATGATGATGACCGGTTAAACGTCCTGCTTGGCCTGCAGGTGCAATACCCCAAAAATTCATGCCAAATTGCACGATAAACGGACTTTTAACACCATCGCCATGCTTCAAATTGGTGAAAAAGGCGGTCGCGTCAAGTTTTGGAGATTCAGCAATCCAAGGGTGTCTAGTTTC
>JAYUJX010000088.1:0-2313 GCA_043764955.1 Polaromonas sp. | reverse complement strand
GTCACACAGCATCGACCTCGGCTGGCAAGACAACGCTGCGTTGGCTGGTAACACCAAAGAAGGCTTTGAGTCGATGATCTTGAACTTGCGCGAAGTTGCGCAAGAAGCAGGTATCGTTTGCGCACAAGGTTCTATTGCTGGCGTTGGCGACAGCGGCATGCCGACCATCTTGATCCCGTCTAAGTTAGAGCGTTACGCTTTGGCCTTGATGAAAGATCTCGACACTTGCTGCTCTGACAAGAACGCTATGCGTACAGGTTTGATCGGTAGCTTGTACGGTATGAACGTGATCAGCTCAACCCGCATCTTGGGTAAAAACTTCGGCGCAGCCGGTACCTTGGCACCTGTTATGTTGATCGATCCGAGCCAAGTGTTGCACGCGTTTGACGTGATCAACGACAAATGGCATGAAGGCAAATTTGAAGACTACTTGGTTGGTGAGTTCGTGTGGGAAACCCACGTGTTCAACCCGCACGGTATCGCTGTCGCCATCTCTAAAGTCTAAGAAAGGACACACATCATGGCACGTATTGATAAAAGCGTAAAAGCGCTCCAAGTCTTCCGTGGCTCTAAGCCAAAGGCAGACGTATTCGCACGCACGGCAGGTGACTGCTGCGCACCGGCTGCGGAATCAACCTACGACAAGTTAGGTTGCCGCGTTCGTTTTGATAACTCAACCGCTCACGAGAACCCAACGGGCGCGAACGAGAAGTTCCACTTCCAGAAGCAACGCTTCCCAGTGGAAACTCTTGCTGATCAAGTTGCGCACTTGAACAAGCAAGGCGTCGGTGGTCGCTTGTCGATCTTCGCAATCCCTACATACGCGTTCGTCACTGGCGTCGGTATCGTGGTGTTGGCAGAAGAGCCAGGCTTGACATTCAAGCTCGTTACTCGTAACGGTTTGGTGCTGCCTACTAAAGTCGGCATTAAAGTCGATGTGGCTGGCGATGCATGTTGCCCAGTCCGCACCCAAGGCGTCGGCGTTATCACCGCGCCGTTTGGCGCATTGGCTACTGGCGTGACCGAGCAGTACATCTTTGGCCGCGATGCCGATGGTGAGTTCAGCTTGGAAGCGGACGAGATCATGCTGGAAGTTGTCACAATGCCTGCAAGCGGCGTGATCGCTGGCACCTTCGACGTTATCGCGTCAGTGTCTTACGACATCATCAACCGCGCAGAGTCTTAATCGACTAGGGTGGAAACACCCGTTACGGTATAATAACGGCGGCGCTTGCATAAGTGACCGCCGTTATCTATTTGGAGTCCAGAATGACAAAAGTATTTACCTCTCGCACCAATGGCCTTGAGCTGCATATCCCTGCAGACATGGGCGCTGCTGTACGCTTCTTCTCAGTGGGCGAAGACGCTCGTAAAGTCATCGACGATGGCAGCACCAGCACCCGCACTGATGACCCTGATCAATTGAAGTCTGAGTTGGCACGCGCTAAAGCCAAGCTTGCTGTGCTTGAAGCCAAAGAAGCTGAGAATGCAGCTAAGGCTGAAGTCGAGAAGCCCATCAAGGCAAGCAAGAAGCAAGTGCCAGACGCAGCATCAGACCTCGACTAAATAACCTCGCGCTATGGCATCAACCCAAGGTCTTCGTTATAGCCCCGTCAATTGGCTCATTGTCGATTGGAGTTTCCCTGTCTGCGGTTTGCCGCAGTCCCAAGCATGTCCTCCGGCAGCCACATCTACTACGGCATCAACTGCCTGTGTCGGTGTCCCAATGGCTGTTGTACCGGATACGTATGACTGGGCGCGTTTCCTGCCTAATATGCAGGAAGGGCTTGAGGATCCAGACGACGATATTTGCGCCGACAAAATACGGGAAGCAGCAATTGATTTTGCACGCAAGTCTTGGGTGCTGCAGCGCGAGGTTTCTTTCGTCTTGCAAAAAGGCGAAACCTTCTACCCCGTCACGCCCCTAGACGGTGAGCGTATCGCTGCCGTGGTGGGCGTGAAGCAGGAGCGCACAGGCTGCGCACCCTGCTCTGGGTTCATGGGTCGCACCAACACCGGTGTTGAGTTTGATCTGCGTCAGAACGGTGTGCATATCACGTCTGATCAAAGCTGCTTGTGCCGCAACGCGGGGCAGGTAGTCACGATCTTGGTTGTGGCTGTACCTACGGAAGACGCGTGCCAGTACGACGTGTTGTTGTATGAGCAGTTCCGCTCTGTCATTACGGCGGAGGCGCGTCGTCGCTACGTGCGGGCGCACCACTACAAAGAGCGCATGCTGCTCAACGCTCAAAGCTCTGAGCAGGACTTCGAGCGTGCCGCCTTGATAGCCAAGCGCGACGCTACAAAATTTAC
>JAYUJX010000087.1:0-2318 GCA_043764955.1 Polaromonas sp. | reverse complement strand
AACACTTCCAGCACTTTGGCGCCTGCCAAATCGTCTTCCAGCGCTGCCAACAAACCGCTGCTTTCTAAAGCCGTGCGCAACGCAACCAACCACGCACTCAATATGCGGGGCGATTGCAAGCCAGCGCGGGCGGTTTCGACTTTTTGCGTTGCAGCCAACAGTTCGGCATTCCCGCCCTCTCCGTCATTCCCGCGAAGGCGGGAATCCACGTTGGCGCTTGTGGATTCCCGCCTTCGCGGGAATGACGGCTCGGATGCATCCTCTTTAGTTACCAACGCAACCCAACTAGCCCAAGACGCCCGATTCGCCTTACGCACAGCTTTTTCAAGTGCCGCTAGCTGGTCAGCATCAATAATCTTTGCATCGCTATTTTTCAAAAAATCCAACACGCTGTCGGTGCTGGCGTTCCAAGCGCAGGCTTTCAGATACGCCATCAGCTTGGCAGCCGCGCGGGTGGTGGATAGAATCCAGCCGTTTTCGTCGCGTACTTGCACGTTTTGCGTGGCCAGCATGGCGCGGATGCGGCGGGTCAAGGCGCGGTCAGTGGCGGCTAAAGCGACTGGGATTCGCCCCGCTTCGATGTGGCGCAGCACGCAGGCGGCTGCGAGTTGTGCCTCGTCGTGGGCGTCTTTCGCGGGGTACAGTGTGATGCCTGCCAGATTGTCGGGTAACTCCGTATTGGGCTGTACCAACATCAACGTGTTTTCACCCCAATGTAGCATCAAGGCCCTAGCCAGCGGGTCGCGCTGCAAACCTTCTAAAACGAACAAATAATCGGTTTGAGCTTTCACCAAAGCGTCGTCAAACAACACATCGCTGGCGTAGCTGCTGGTGGATGCCCAATACAGCGCCAACTGCGCAATGGACGATTCGTTGGCAAACGTAGCTGAAACCATGCCGCCAAAAACATTGCTCCTCATCTCGTCCGCCCAAGCCAAGCGTTGTTGCGGATGAATGGCTGCAGCGCTCGCAGCCAATTGGTGCGCCGCTTCGACCAAGCGTGTGGTGATCAAATCTTGCTGGCTAGCGTCCAAACCGGCAAAAACGTCCAACTTGGCAATTTTGAGCAACTGCGCCGCTTTCAGCACATCTTGCGCCATCTCAAAGCTGATATCACCAATTTCAGGCGCGAAAGGCCGCAACTGGTTAGCCCAATTTGACGTGGTTTGAAACTGCGGTACAAATCCTGAGGGGTAAATCTGCGCCCAATGCCGCCTAGCCAGCGGCATGAGTTGGGCAAAGGGCAGCACAACCACACAGCGCGACAGGTGAATACCTTTTTCCTTACAGTTTGTATGGATAACAAGGCACAGTTGTCGCCAATAAGCGCTGTTTAAGTCTGAGGCGTCAAAATCTGACTGAATATTTGACAAGGGAGGGGCTTGCTTTCTGTCACAATGGTCTTACTCTAACTAATATATCTGCAGTTTTAACATTCTGTACAGCATTTTTTTACTATTTTTGCCAATTTATAAGGATTTCATCATGGCCAGCGACCTCATCAAACACGTTACCGACGCAACTTTTGAAGCCGAAGTGCTCGGCTCTAAAGTACCTGTGTTGGTGGATTACTGGGCAGAGTGGTGCGGTCCTTGCAAGATGATTGCCCCGATTTTGGACGAAGTGGCTGCCGCTTATGGCGACAAATTGCAAATCGCAAAAATGAATGTGGACGAAAACCGCGACATTCCGGCCAAATTTGGTATTCGCGGCATTCCAACGCTGATGTTGTTCAAAGATGGCCAATTGGCTGCGACCAAAGTGGGCGCGTTGAGCAAATCACAATTGACGGCGTTCATCGACCAGCAGATGGCGTAAATCCAAAATTCCCTTTCATTTGAAGGGGTGCCCAACGGGCGGGGTAGCTGCAGGCAAGCAAACTACCCCGTCGCTCCACTTAAATATTTTGGCCACTCCTTCCAAGGAAGGGGAATAAATCCAAAACGGATTTAGCGCAAAAATCTGTCATAATTCCCACATATAAAGCTTTAGCCGTGATTTCTCCGAACCTGAAGAAATCTGAAACGGCACTTTGAACCAACCCCGTTCCTAGTCAGACCTCCTGAGCAGCCGAAACAAGCGCTCTACCAAAATCCCCCAAACTTTCCTGTATTTCTCAGCTTTTTTCTTGCAACACCCATTTAGGGTTTTTTCATACCTACCCACATGCATTTAAACGAACTCAAAGCCCTCCACGTCTCCGAAGTGCTCAAACAAGCCGAAGAGCTTGAAATTGAAAACACGGGCCGCATGCGCAAGCAGGAGCTGATGTTTGCCATCATCAAAAAGCGCGC
Organism: Polaromonas sp.; assembly: GCA_043764955.1. Classification (GTDB taxonomy): domain Bacteria; phylum Pseudomonadota; class Gammaproteobacteria; order Burkholderiales; family Burkholderiaceae_C; genus Aalborgiella. Next base: position 24 of record JAYUJX010000087.1, on the reverse strand, counting down.
CCGCGCTGGCGAGCAGGTCTTTGC
>JAYUJX010000086.1:0-2324 GCA_043764955.1 Polaromonas sp. | reverse complement strand
TGAAAAAGTGGGCAACGCACGGGTGACAGGTCGCAGCTTGGAAGAATTTGTCGCGTTGATGGAGGCTTTGGATTTGCCAAAACCAAAGCGTCTAGACGAAGCCGTCCCCGCTAACCAACGGTCAGGCTTGGCGCAAGGCATCCGTCACGACGCAGGCGATGCCAATACGCCAGTTAATAAAAACGTGAAACCAGCCGACGCAATTCAACCCGCTGATGGTTACGCTGGCGACGTTTCACCGCAGTTGGCGTTTGACTGGTGGCAAGCTGGCGAAGCCGTTTTGGTGGATATTCGCACGGATGCCGAGCGCGCTTGGGTCGGTTTTATCCCCGGCGCGGTCGATCTCGCATGGAAACAATGGCCCGGCATGGTGATGAATCCTGCTTATGACGAAGGGATCGCTGCCGCAGTCCCTGCAGGCAAAAAAGTCCTGCTGCTGTGCCGCAGCGGTTTGCGCTCCATACCTGCTGCCAAACGTGCTGCCGAGCTTGGGCTAGAGGCTTACAACATCCTAGAAGGCTTTGAGGGCGACCCCAACTCTAACGCGCATCGCAACAGCGTAGGCGGCTGGCGTCACCGTGGGCTGCCGTGGCGTCAAAATTAAGAAGATTTTGCACAGTTTGAACGTAAAAAAGCGCTAAGTCATTATAACTTAGCGCTTTTATTTTGAAATATTTGCTATATATTTTATAGCTGTTTAAACAATAAATACGCTGGCTAGAGGTGAATTTATTGCCATGGAGGCATAATTATTCAGCCAATGCAGGAATGCGCAGCTTTTGGCCTGGGTAGATTTTGTCTGGGTGGCTCAACATCGGCTTGTTGGCTTCAAAAATGACCGGGTATTTACCTGCGTTGCCGTAGTATTCTTTGGCGATGGCAGACAATGTGTCGCCGCGCACCACGTCGTGGAATTGTGATTCGCCAGCAGAGTCAGACACCGCGATCAAGTTGTTCACTTGAGACACACCGCCCACGTTACCGCAGCACAAAGCGGCTTTTTCGCTGTCTTCTTGTGAAGATGCGTTGCCTTGCAGGGTGACGCTGCCGGTCGCGCCGTCAAACTCGACGACTAAGCCATCAATATCAAGACCTTGAGCGGCAATGTAAGTGGCAATGCCTTGGGCTGCGCCGGCATTGAGCTGGTCCAAATGCGCTTGTGCAGAGGCATCCGAAGCGGCTTTTGCAGCAGCGTCTTCAACTTCTTTGCGGCCAAACAATTTTTCACCTGCTTCTTTGATAAAACTGAACATACCCATGTGATAACTCCTTAATTAAAAAAACAAGTTTGCAAAACTGAACAACCTACCGAGCGATTGGCATCAATCGAAAGGCTACTGTAGCCTGAAAGGTGTTACAAAGGCGTGACTAATCGTGAATAAGTTAAGGGATAACCCTAGGCGATTGAAATAAGCGCCTGAAATGTGCAGCTCGTCACGTTTAAAGCAGAGCTAAGCAGGACTAGAATCCGTCAAGTAATCCACATTTAGAGCATTTAGTTTCACACTTCCATTAAATCTATGAGCTTTCTCGCACTTGATGTAGGTAACACGCGCCTCAAATGGGCGCTGTACGATGCGCCCCAGCCTGGCGCGACGCTGCTCGCGCACGGTGCTGAGTTTCTTGAAAACATCGACAAACTCGCCGAAGGCCCGTGGAGTGATCTGCCCGAGCCCAGCCAGATTTTGGGCTGCATCGTCGCGGGTGACGCCATTCGCCGCCGCGTTTCTGCGCAGTTGGAGCTGTGGGACACGGTGCCGCAGTGGGTGGTGTCAAGCGCTGCAGAAGCTGGGTTGACGAACGGTTACGACCACCCAACTCGCTTAGGCGCCGACCGCTGGGTGGCGATGATAGGCGCACGACAGCGCATGTTGGCGCGCGGCGAGCGCAAGCCCCTCGTTGTCGTCATGGTCGGCACAGCCGTGACGGTTGAAGCGATTGACATAGACGGCAAATTCCTGGGCGGTATCATCATTCCCGGCCACGGCATCATGCTGCGCGCTTTGGAGTCGGGCACGGCGGGTTTGCATGTGCCCACAGGGGAAGTAGTCGATTTCCCCACCAACACTAGTGATGCCCTGACCAGCGGTGGCACTTTCGCCATCGCCGGCGCGGTTGAGCGCATGATCCAGCACGTTCACCAACATTGCAGAGCCGAGCCCGTGTGCATCATGACGGGTGGCTCTGGCTGGAAAATGGCACCCAGTATGAGTGTGCCGTTTGAGCTGGTGGACAGCTTGATATTTGATGGGTTGTTGGAGATTGCCAAGTCGCGCTTTGCGACTTCTGCCGACTTTTCTAAATAGTCACATCACCCGCGCTCT
>JAYUJX010000085.1:0-2329 GCA_043764955.1 Polaromonas sp. | reverse complement strand
AATTAGCTGCCAAGTCGCGAATTTCGTCGCTGAAGGTGGCGGAGAACAACAGGCTTTGCTTGTCTTTCGGCACTAGAGCTAAGATTTTCTTCACGTCATGGATAAAGCCCATGTCGAGCATGCGGTCGGCTTCGTCCAAAATCAGCATTTGTACTTGACCGAGGTCCAGCATGCCTTGCTGTTGCAAGTCCAGCAATCGACCCGGTGTGGCGACCAAAATGTCCACGCCTTTTTTAAGCTTGCTGATTTGCGGGTTCATGCCGACACCGCCAAAAATGACGGTGGAGCTGAGCTGCAGGTATTTGCCGTAAGTGCGTACAGATTCTTCAACCTGTGCTGCCAACTCGCGGGTCGGTGTGAGCACCAGCACGCGAATGCCTGTGCCGCCAAATTTGTTTTGTGCGCTGCGCGACATCGAGAGGCGATGCAGCATAGGCAGTGTGAAGGCTGCCGTTTTACCGGTGCCGGTTTGCGCGCCACCCAACAGGTCGCGGCCCTCCAAGACGGCCGGAATGGCCTGGGCTTGAATAGGGGTAGGGGTGTCGTAGCCTTGTTCGAGTACGGCTTTCAAAATGGCAGGAGCCAAGTTCAATTCAGAAAAATTCATATTTATAAGAGGCGCTCGTCCGGAGCGCTAGGGTATCAGCCCGTCGCAACCACAAGTAGGTTGCACCAGTCAGAGGCAGATGAAAAGCAAAATTGGATAAAAAGTTCCGACAAAAAGAAAAGCGGGTTTTTGGTTGAAACCTACTGACATGTCAGGGTGATTTAGCCCCAGCAGGGTGCTGGCGTTGCGTAGAACTGGAGTGCACAACAACTTGATTATCGCACAATATGTCTAAATAAGGACTAGACACACAAGTTAGAAGCCATTTTGGCGATTAGTTGAGCTGGATGCGTTGTAATCCGTTGTTCGAGAGTTGTAGCACTTCAGCTCGATTTGGCGTGGCTTTCAAGTCCCAATCAGTCATGACGACACGTTTAAAACCGTTGCCCAAGTCGTGATCGGCAGGCTTGTGGGTGTGGCCGTGAATCATTGTTTTGGTATTCGAAGCTTCTAACCATGCGATTGCAGCAGCATCGTCTACATCTGCATATTCAAGCAGATGTTGCTGGTTTTTTTGACTCTCTAAGCGCATGTGCCTGCCAATGGCTTGGCGTTCAGCCAGCGGCTTTGCCAACTGCGCTTGCTGCCAGGCCGGTTGGCGAACGATGTCACGGAATGCCAAGTATTTGGTATCCGCCAAGCACAGCATGTCGCCGTGGGTGAATAGATAACGCCTTTCTCTGAACGTCAGCACGGTTGGGTCTGCCAAAAGCGTGGAATGGCAAGCCGCCATCATCTGCGCGCCAACCAAAAAGTCGCGGTTGCCGTGCATGACATAGAGGTTCAAGCGCTTACCAGCAGCTTGAAGAACCAAAGCGCAGCGCTCCTCGAAGTTTAAGTTTGCAGTTAAGGGCGAAAGATCCGATCGGATGCCGTCATCCCCCACCCAGACTTCAAACAAATCGCCGAGTATGAAGATGGCGTCTGCATTTGTGCTGCCCATGTAGAGCTGCCAAGCGTCGAAGGTGGCAGGCTCTGACTCGCTCAGGTGTAAGTCAGAAATAAAATCTACCGTATCCCAATGTTGCAAAGCTTGGAGCTCTGCAAATTTGGGTGTGGCAGGTTTCATTGAATCAAAAGATTTAATTCAAAGATTAAATTAAAGCGCTACGGCTTTTGCAATCACAACATCGTCTTTTGGCACGTCATCATGAAAGCCTTTTTTGCCCGTCTTAACGGCTTTGATTTTGTCGACCACATCATTGCCTGCCACCACTTTGCCAAACACGGCATAGCCCCAGCCTGAGGCTGAAGGCGATGTGTGGTTCAAAAAGCTGTTGTCCGCCACGTTGATAAAAAACTGCGCTGTGGCAGAGTGTGGGTCACCCGTGCGCGCCATGGCAACGGTGTAGTTGGCATTTTTAACGCCATTGTTGGCTTCGTTTTCAATCGGTGCGCCGCAAGATTTTTGTGTCATTCCCGGCTCAAAGCCGCCACCTTGCACCATAAAGCCAGGAATCACGCGGTGAAACACGGTGTTGTTGTAATGGCCGCTGTTCACATAGCTCAAAAAGTTAGCGGTTGATTTTGGTGCTTTGACAGCATCGAGTTCTAAGGTGATGACGCCGTAGCCAGAGATGTGGAGTTCTACTTGTGGATTATTCGTCGTGTTGGTCATGGTATTTGCCTTAAAAATATAAAAATGAAAGTTTTGGGGCGTTAATTTTATTTAACGATAACGGCTGAAGTGATAACGATTGGCGTTTTTGGTACATCGGTGGG
>JAYUJX010000084.1:0-2336 GCA_043764955.1 Polaromonas sp. | reverse complement strand
CCATCAGCAGCATCACCAGCACGCTGGTCATCAATTTGGTACAAGAATACGCGCGATGAATATGGTCTGGGCGCAGCGCTTCGCCACGTTCTATATCAGCAAACCCCGTGCAAAAGCTGTCTATCATCTGCCCGTTTTTGATAATGGCTGTTGACACGCCAGGCAACAATGGACTGTCCACATGGCGTTGCAAAGATGCGTTTGCAGCACTGAAGTTGTAGGTTTGATCGGTCATGTTAATGTGGGTTTTAGCACCCATAGCAAAGCGCTAAGCGTGAAAAATGAAGCCGCCGTCGTCATCAACAACGCCGCAGCACTGATATCTTCTTTGCCATACAACTGCGCCAGTACGATATAGGTTCCCATCATCGGCATGGCTGACATCAACAGGGCGGCAGTACGTTTTGACTCATCCAACTGCGGCAAACCAAGCCAAGTCAAAAATGCCATGACAGCAAAAACCGCCAAGGGATGAACCAGCAACTTACCAACTGTAATCGGCAAAACACGTTGACTCAAGCCCTTGAGAGGCAAGCCCACCAAAGTGCCGCCAATGACAAACAATGACAAAGCACTGCTCGATAAAGCAAACAAATTTATCACCCGTGAAATGGCCGCAGGCATCTGCCAGCCACTTAACGAGACCAAACTACCCAACACAAGGCCAATCACTAACGGGTTGGTGATTAACTTCATCAAAGACTCGGCTACCGCTTGTAACCATGACGCTGATTTATTTTGACTACGATCCGCCAGTGCCAGTAAAAAGGGGATGATAACGAAGTTTTCAACAATCATATTCATCGCCAAAGCGACCCCAGCCACGGACGCCATGATGAGTACCAAAATCGGAAACCCGACAAAACCACTGTTTGAGCAGGTCATGCCCATGACATAAAACGTGCTGCCAAGGCTGTCCATCTTCGCAAAACGACGGCACCACAGCCAGCCTAACAACAAAGTCAGCAATAAGCCCAACAGGTACACCAAAACATAATTGCCATTGAAAATTTCACCGATTTGCCGCTGCGAAACTGCATTGAACAACATGGCCGGCAATGCCAAATTGAACACGTATTTACCAAACACACGCATGTCGGGCTTGGCAAAGATGCCTTGCCGCGTTGTCAAATACCCGATGAGGATGGTGATGTAAATTGGGCCGGTGATGGCCAGAATGTCTAGCATGGCGAGTCTAAAGGAGAGTAATGACTCAAGATGATAGTTATAGTTTATCTAGTGAACCATGCCTTTTATATGTAAGGTTTGGATTCAAGCCTTCAAGTATTCCGCCTTGCCACCCAGCCAGCGCTGCACATGCTTTTGCGCGAGATCAGGAAACTTGTCCAGCATCACAGGCGCACACTGCCGTGCCCCCTCCAGCAGCTCGGTATCTGTCGCCAGATCGGCAAAACGCAGCAGCGCTGCGCCCGACTGCCGCGCCCCCAAAAACTCGCCAGGACCGCGAATCTCCAAGTCTCGCCGCGCAATATCAAAGCCGTCGTTCGTTTCGACCATGGCTTTGAGCCGCGCCCGGGCGGTTTCACCCAAACGGGGCGCATCGCCGGTGGAGTACAGCAGCACGCAGACCGAGGCCGCCGCACCGCGCCCGACCCGTCCCCGCAGCTGGTGCAGTTGCGATAAGCCAAAACGCTCCGCATGTTCAATCACCATCAAACTGGCGTTCGGCACGTCCACGCCGACCTCGATCACCGTGGTGCTGACCAAGACCTGCATGTGGCCGGAGGTGAACAACGACATCACCGCCTTTTTCTCCGCCACCGGTATGCGCGAATGCAGCAGGCCGACCATGATGGGTTGGCCGTCCCTCAATGGCACATCGCCCAAAGCCGCACAAAGCTGCTCATGTGTTTCGGTCGCATTGGTCAGGTCCAGCGCCTCGCTTTCTTCAATCAAGGGGCAAACCCAGTAGATTTGCCGCCCCTCGGCCAACTGGCTGCGGATGCGCTCAATCACCTCGTCGCGCCGCGCGTCGTTCACCACTTTGGTGACGATGGGGGTGCGCCCGGGCGGCAGCTCGTCGATGGTGGAGACGTCCAGATCGGCGTAATAGCTCATCGCCAACGTGCGGGGGATGGGCGTGGCGGTCATCATCAAAAGATGCGGTTCTAATCCAACCGTTCGCCCTGAGCTTGTCCCAACCGTTCGCTCTGAGCTTGTCCCAACCGTTCGCCCTGAGCTTGTCCCAACCGTTCGCCCTGAACTTGTCCCAACCGTTCGCCCTGAGCTTGTCCCAACCGTTCGCCCTGAGCTTGTCGAAGGGTCTCTGAAGGCTTCGACAAGCTCAGCCCGAACGGAGTTTGTATTTATTTCCT
>JAYUJX010000083.1:0-2338 GCA_043764955.1 Polaromonas sp. | reverse complement strand
TAGCAGACCATGACCGCGCAGCCTTTGTAGTCAATACCGTAGTCGGTGTTGTCATAGCCAATCCGTTTGATGGTGTCGCGCGCGACCTGGATGTAGTCGACGTGTGCGTTGGTGGTGATTTCACCTGCCAAAACCACCAAGCCGGTGTTGCACAAGGTCTCAGCTGCGACGCGGCTCAGCGGGTCTTGCTTGAAAATGGCGTCGAGAATAGCGTCAGAAATTTGGTCAGCTACCTTGTCTGGGTGGCCTTCAGAGACGGATTCGGATGTGAAGAGGAAATCGCTAGCCATAAAAAACTCCAATAAAGTTAAAAGGACGCGTTGCCTATAACTTTTGGAATGATCCGGAGCTGTGGCGAACGCTTTAGCAGATATATTTAACGTCGCCCTGCAAGTAGTTCAGTTAACTCAGCGACCTTATGATTTTAGCAGAAAACACGATTTTGACCAATCGAGGTTGGTTTGAAAGCTGCAACAGATGTTACCGATGACGTTGATTGCACGTACTTGCATTAAATGCTTCACTTGCTAAAATCAGTTTAGTTTGTGTTGTGTTGTGTTGTGTGGTGTGGTGTGGTGTTGTGTGGTGTGGTGTGGTGTGGTGTGGTGTGGTGTGGTGTGGTGTTATGTTGTGCGGAAGGATTTTTTTTATGCGCTTATTTGGTCGCTTTTGCGCCATATTGCTGTGCTTGGGGCTCATAGCGGCTTGCAATCCGGTGCCGCTCTCTGTTGTCGCATCTGATTTCAGTATCAACGGTGTGAAAGGAACAGGCGCGGTCACAGCTACAGGCAGCGCACAAGAAGTCACAATTGATTTAACAAGCAAAGAAACCTGCGCTACCCTGACTAGTTTGGTTGCCAGCGTCCAGTTGGAAGAAGGTGTCACCATCAGTCCAGCGCCGGCTTTGGCTCGGGACTACACAGTGCCAGTCATCTTTACTGTTACTGAGGCTTATGGCGGCAAAGTTGTTTACAACGTCACTGTCAAAGGTAAAACCTGCGCGGCTAAAACAACGACAACGTCCAGTGCACCATCTCTTGTTCCACCCACCTGCACTTTAGCCACCAATGCCAGCACAGGCTATAGCTTGGTGTTCAAAGACTGCGATGCCAGCAATGCAGCGACGTATTACGACAAAACTGAGTGTGTACGAGACAATGCGACGGGCTTGATTTGGGAAGGCAAAACCACCTCTGGCTTGCGCGCGAGCGACAACAAATACAACAACCTAGATAGCACCAGTTTGCTGCAGATAGCTGCAAACAATGTACCGTCAACCACTGCCTTGCCAGCTCGCAGCCCCACGCAAGCGGAGATTGACGCGCCTGATAATTCCGTTGGCTATAAAAATAATGTGAATGCGCTCAGTCTATGTGGCTCTAAAGCTTGGCGTTTTCCCACCAAAGACGAGCTGCAAACCCTGCGCTTGCCAGGCACCACAACGCAAATTGATTTGAACTGGTTTGCCAATACCAACTTCAATGGCTACTACGCTACGTCAACGCAATTTGGCACTCAGGCAGAGCGCGCATCAGTCGTACAGTTTGGTGCCGGAACTGTGGACAACTGGCTGCGTGATGGCACCGTTTGGCATCCTACGTTGGGTGCACTGTCTTTCCGTGAAAATTCAGTCAGGCTTGTTCGGTCGGCATTCTAGGCTGTGGCATTCAACAAAAAAAAATGACTTAGGCGATACTCTACTTCGTTGGGTTAAAAATCGTCAGATCTCGTTTAAGTGAGTTGCGTCTGGGTATGTTTTTGTTTTTCAAGTTGCTAAGCTTTTTACCGCTCTGGCTGGCACACGGCATAGGCGCTGCGTTGGGTTGGGTTGTTTTTGCAGCATCGCCCACTTATAGACAGCGCTTTTTGATCAACAGCAAGCTGGCGGGCTACACATTTTCAGAGGTGAAAGGCGCTATTGCCAGCAGCGGTAGGCTGGTTGCCGAGCTGCCAAAACTATGGATGAGCACCGGCGGCAAGTTGCAGGGTAAGGCCGAAGCGCCCTTTGAATGGCGCGGTAAAGACCACATAGAAGCCGCTTACGCCGCTGGCAAAGGGGTGATTTTCTTGACACCGCATTTGGGCAGTTTTGAGATGATTGGTCAAGCTTGGGGACAAGATTTTGGGCCAAAATTTGGTAACTTCACCGTACTGTTTCGTCCCGCGCGCAAGGCTTGGATGAGCGATTTGGTCGCCAATTCGCGCAATCGCCTAGGCTTAGCCACCGTGCCGACCAATTTATCGGGTGTGCGGCAGATGATCAAAGCGCTGCGCAAAGGCGAAGCCGTGGGCCTGCTGCCCGACCAAGTGCCGCCCGACGGCATGGGACTGTGGACGC
>JAYUJX010000082.1:0-2339 GCA_043764955.1 Polaromonas sp. | reverse complement strand
TTTGCGCCTTGAGGCGGCTCGGCGTCGCTCACCCCCGTTTGCACATATTCCAGCAACTCGGGCGCGTATTGGGTGATGTTGAGGTAGTAGCCCGGAATTTCGCGCTTTTCGACCACCGCACCGGTGCGCCAGCCTTTGCCGTCGATGACCTGCTCGTTAGCTAAAACCGTTTGATCAACTGGGTCCCAATTAACGACCTGGGTTTTGCGGTAGGCGATGCTGTTCCCGTTCTCATCTTTTTCCAGCATTTTGAGGAACAGCCACTGGTTCCACTTGTAATACTCGGGCGTGCAGGTGGCGATTTCGCGGCTCCAGTCGATGGCCAGACCCATGGCTTGCATCTGCTTTTTCATGTAGGCGATGTTGTCAAACGTCCACTGAGCGGGTGGCACGCCATTTTTCATGGCGGCGTTTTCAGCGGGCAGGCCAAACGCATCCCAGCCCATGGGCATGAGCACGTTGTAGCCCTTCATGCGCAACTGGCGCGTGAGCATGTCATTGATGGTGTAGTTGCGCACGTGGCCCATGTGCAGCTTGCCACTGGGGTACGGCAGCATGGAGCAGGCGTAATATTTGGGTTTTGGGTTGCCTTGCGCATCCAACGCACCCTCAGTGACGCGGTAGGCGTCAACGGCTGTCCAGTGGCTGTGCGCGGCTTTTTCAATCGCCAGATGATCGTAGGAAGCTGGAGGAATTTCAGTAGATGAAGAGGTTATTGCAGTCATCGCTCAATTGTAGAGGGTGGCTGTTAGGCAGCCGAAGGCTCGCTATGTTGTCCCAGCCACCCCAATGTCAGATGAGTTACTTAAATCGTAAGTAATTGAAACAATATTTTTATTAACTTAAGTTTTCAATTTTACATATTTACTTATGAAAAATTAAGTTTAGGGGGGGTAAGCGTTACATTTACTTACATTAAATTACGCCCACGTTATTAAATACTCTAAATTGAACCTCAATTATTAAGTTTTTCTGAGGATGTTAACTTAAATGTCTTTTTTTCGACCCGAAGTACTGCAATCACAAACCAGCCAATGGCTAGGTGTCGTTCGCTTACATCGCCCCCTGTCGTTCGGCATCATCACGGCTACCGCTATCGGTGTTGCACTTTTATGCATCATGTTCGCAACTTGGGGCGAAGTTAATCGCAAAGCTCGCGTTTCCGGTTTACTCGTATCTTCACTGGGCAGCCTCAACATTGCTGCACCTTTGGCAGGTGTGTTGGTCGAAAGCCGTATTTCTGAAGGCCAAACCGTGCAAGCGGGTGATGTGCTGCTCGTCCTCAACACGGAACGCCAAAGCGCCGCAGGCGATACCAGCGCCCTCACCCTCCTCCACATTGAAGCCCGCAAGCAAACCTTGAGCACCGAACGCGGCCTGCGCCAATTACAAACCAGCCAGCGTAGCCAAGTGCTTGGAGATCGAATTAGAACGCTCAATGCAGAGCTTTTGCGCATGGATGAAGAGCAAACGCTACTAGAAAACCGCATCACCCTGTCCAAGAAAACCTTAGCCCGTAACCAAACTTTAGCCTCTGAGGGCTTTGTATCCGCCGCAGCTGTGCAAACCACCCAAGAAGAGCTGATAGACCTGAACAGCCGCCAGCAAGCCCAAGCCCGCCAAAAGCTGAGCACCCAGCGCGACTTGCGCACTTTGACTGGAGAAATAGAAGGCTTATCTACCCAGCTCAAAGCCGATTTGAACCAGCTAGACCGCAACGTCGAGCAACTCGCCCAAGAGACTACCGAAACCACAGCACGCAAAAGCACCATCATCACAGCGCCCTATGCGGGCACAGTAACCGCCTTTAACCTGCAAAGTGGCCAAGCCGTGCAGGCAGGGCAAACCTTGGCGACTTTGGTGCGTAACGAGACCGCATCCCCGATGCTTGCCACAAAAAAAGTCATGCTGAAAATGTCCGGTTACAAGATGACGACCTTGCTTTTAGCACCAAAAAATACCGTTCGCCCTGAGCCTGTCGAAGGGTTCACAGCCAACGTCGAACCGCAAGCCCCACAAGCCCTCCAAGCACATCTATACGCCCCAAGCCGCACCGCCGGCTTTCTCAAACCCGGCCAATCCGTCTACATGCGCTACGCCGCCTACCCCTACCAAAAGTTCGGCCTACAAACCGGCCAAATCACCGCCATATCCGCCACCCCCTTCTCCGCCAGCGAGCTACCGCCCAACATCGCCCAGCAGCTGATAGCCCAATCCGGCAGCAACGAAGCCCTCTTTCGCATCAACGTGCGGCTAGACCAACAAACCATTACCAGCTACGGCGAGCCGCTGCAACTCAAAGCAGGTTTGACTTTGGAAGCCGATGTGCTGCAAGAACG
>JAYUJX010000081.1:0-2339 GCA_043764955.1 Polaromonas sp. | reverse complement strand
AGCTCAACTCCATGCCTGCCGTACCCTGCGTCACGCCATCGCACATAGCAGGCACGCCGCCAGCTACTTGCGCTGTCGCGCCATGTTTGCGGGCTTCGATTTTGATGATATCTGGGTACTGCTGGTACGGCGCATGCGCCGAAAGCATGTCGTTGTAGGCGTTGACGATGCCGATATTCGGTGCTTTTTCAGCGACCACCTTGAATTTATCGTTGCTGGGCAATGCGGCAAACGCGTGCGCCACATTGGCGCAACCCAGCCGATCGGCGCCGCGCGGACGGTTGGCGGCGATGTCAACGCGCTGCAAATAGGCTTGCCGAGTTACCGCGCTGCGCTCTCTGATGCGCTGGGTAACTTGTTCTACGATGGTGTTTAGTTTCATATTTTTTGGTAACTTAGTTACGATGCCGAATCTTACCGCCAAACGTCAAGTTGTGCGCACGTTTTTGTTACCGCGAGGTTACGAAACGCCCTTCATCTCATTTTCAACATGGTTTCTGTGCGTAGCAAGTCATCCACAGTGTCAATATCCGTCACCACACCCACATCATTCACTATAATTTTAATAGCAGCATAGACAACAAAAACGCCGGCTGCGCCATTATTTCCGTTTAAATTGAGCAGACCTTGCTTACAAACACTACCAAACCCGACCGGATGGCCGCGTTGCTCCACACCATCGCTGACATAACAAGGCAGCACCACCTCATTCGCCCCCAAAGCTTCGGCCACTTGTAACAGCGTGGCTGGCTGAATCAGCGGCAAATCGGCGGGAAGGATGAGCCAACCGTCCGCATCTGGCGTTTTGCTGACCGCAGCGGCAATGGAATTGCCCATGCCTCGGTGACCAGCGTCCTCAACATGCCACGGTAAACCGCTGGCTTTGACGGCGTCTAGCGTGTGTTGCAACACTGGTTTCCCAGCTAGAAGTGCCTGTAACTTGTGCGTTGTCCCACCCGAAGCCAAAAACCGCTCACCCCGCCCCGAAGCCAAAATCAACACGGTTGGTGTTCTTTTTGGTTGATTATTTAGTCGAATAGTGGGTGATTTTTCAGCTTGCATGGGCGGGAAGGTCACAAGTTTCTATACTGTGCAGTATGACCGAACTTAACGCATCCAACGACCTAAAAAATCTACAAAACTTACGCAAAAGCTACGAGAGCGCCGAGCTGAGCGAGAGCGATTCGCTGACCAACCCGCAAGACCAGTTTGCCCTGTGGCTGAAACAAGCCATAGACGGCAAAGTGCCTGAGCCCAACGCCATGACCCTGGCCACCGTTGCCAGCAACCTGCGCCCCAGCACCCGCGTGGTATTGATCAAGGGCTTTGACGAACGCGGCATCGTTTGGTACACCAATTTTGATAGCAGAAAGGGCAATGAAATCAATGGCAACCCGTATGCAGCGCTACAATTTCACTGGGTAGAGCTAGAGCGCGTGGTGCGGATTGAAGGCATTGTCGAAAAAGTATCAGACGAAGAAAGCGACGCCTATTACCAAAGCCGCCCCATGGATTCGCGCATAGGCGCTTGGGCATCGCCGCAGTCGCAAGTCATCGCCAACCGAGGCGTTTTGGTAGCCAATGCCGCCAAATACGGCGCACAATTTCTACCCACCATGCTAAAAAACGGCCCCCCAAGACCGCCAAACTGGGGCGGCTACCGCCTAAAACCTGATAGCTGGCAGTTCTGGCAAGGGCGTAGGAGTCGGCTGCATGATCGGCTGCGGTACTCGCTAGATGCGCAGGGCGGGTGGATTCGGGAGCGGCTGGCACCGTAATCCTATTTTTAAAGGGAAAATCAACCTCTAGCCAACGTATTTATTGCCTAATTAGCTATTATATATATAGCAAAAAATCATTTCAAAACAGCCAATGCCGCTTTCGCCATGTTCCGCCCTGTCGCCGCCGTAGGGTGCAGATTGTCCCAGTAGGTATACGTGTCTGGCGTGGCGCAGGCGACTAGGTTGACGACGCAGGGGTCTGTGGTATTGGTGAAGCCAGTGGTGATGGCGACGGCGGACTTTAAGTCTGCCAAGCGCACGTCTGCACCTGCATGCGAGGCGCGGAAATTGGCTAGCTCGTTGTTCAGCGTGCCGTTGAAGCCGTTGGACAAAGCCGTTGCGGTTGCTGGCGACGGCAGGCCTTGGCCGCGCGGGGTAGCGCCTACATCAGGCACATTGGTAACTAGAAACTTGCGGGCGCCAGCTTTGTAGAGCTTGTCCATGATTTTGGCGATGTCTGTGGGCGCTGTGGTGGTGATTTCGCTGTGCGAGAGGCCATTGTTGATGACGGCGAAGATGTTGTTGCCTACCGTGGCAGCGTCAATGACGTACAAAGCA
>JAYUJX010000080.1:0-2340 GCA_043764955.1 Polaromonas sp. | reverse complement strand
CTTGTTTCGGGTGATAAGGTAATGATTGATTTGGCATCTTGTTCTGTAATTATTCTTTATTAATGAAAAAAGACAGGCGACGGTCACATTGACAATCGTCTGAATGGTCAATTAAAACAAACTTAATTGACCGGGGTGAGGTAATCCCCCCATTATTAGCACCACTGCTTGGTAGAGGGTTGGTGAAATAGTTTGTAGGCTTTCAGTTTTTGATTGGGCGTCAGCCCGTTCAAAGCCATGCTTGGCCTGTCATGATTGTATGACCACTGCCATTTTGTGACGGCATCCTGAACCTCTTCAATGCTGCCAAACAAATTGGGACTGAGCAGTTCGTAACGCATGGTGCGGTTGAAACGCTCGATATAAGCGTTTTGCTGCGGGTTGCCTGGCTGGGTAAACCACAACGTAATCCCGCGCCTTTGCGCCCATTCCTTCATCTCTTGGCTGATGTATTCCGGCCCGTTGTCACTGCGAATGACGGCAGGCTTTCCCCGCCACTCAATCACCTGATCCAGCGCCCGTGTCACCCGCGCCGTCGGCAGCGAACAATCGATCTCAGCACACAGCAATTCTCGGTTAAAGTCATCAATCACGTTCAAACTCCTGTAGCTGCGCCCATCACTGAGCTGATCGTGCATGAAGTCCATCGACCACACGGCATCGGGATTGATGGGTGTTTGTAGCTTTTGCGGGCGCTGGCGCACGATACGCTGGTGCGGTTTGATGCGCAGGTTCAGTCGAAGTTGGCAGTAAACCCGATAAACGCGTTTGTGGTTCCAAACTTTGCCCTGAACATTGCGCAGATGCAGGTACATCAAGCCAAATCCCCAGGTGCGGTGCTGCTGTGACAGCACCACCAGTGCCTTGGCTAGCAAGTCATTCTCCTCACTGTTTGTGGCGCTGTAGCGGTAACACGTCAAACTGACGCTGTGCAAGGCACAGCTGCGCCGGATGCTGATACCGCGCACCGCAACCGTGTGCTGCGCCATCTGTTTGCGTACAGACGGCGCTACCACTTTTTTGCTAACGCTTCTTTCAAAATCTCAGCGTCCAGCTGGACATCGGCATACATCTTCTTTAAGCGCTTGTTCTCAAGTTCAAGCTCTTTGAGCCGGCTGATCAAGCTGGCATCCATGCCGCCAAACTTGCTGCGCCATTTGTAGTACGTTGCGCTGCTCATGCCGTGTTCACGGCACAGAACGGGTACTGGCGTGCCCGTCTCGCCCTGCTTCAAGATGGCCATGAGGGCGCTGTCGCTGTACTTGGAAGTTTTCATGAAAAGTCTTTCTGCCCAGCTGGGCTTGAAATTCTACTTTTACATGGTGCTTGTTTTAGGGAGGATTACCAGGCTACATCGACAGTTTTAATCTTAGCCGCTTCGTTAGTTTTCTTTTGTCGAAAGTACGTTGTTCTTCTTATCAAACAATAAAGCAAATAGAAGCCACATATTACAAAATATCCCAGTGTCACCGCATAGGCATCACTTTTATTTCCTAACGGATCTGATGCAGCTATAAACAATAGCCCCACACCAAAACATAAAAATAAAAAAGAACTAATATAAATTTGTAGTGTTTTTTTATATTTAAGCAAAAAAGAACTAATGTTGGTTTCTAATGTTTTGTTAGACTTTTTCTCGGACATTGAATTATTCCTTTTACTTTTAGAACCGCAAATTGGATCATATTGTAATCGTGCCCATTGCACTGCTCCAGTACTTGTATGGTTTTTGTAATGCTCGTTTCATTAAAAGTCACACGGAATTCCAACGACCAGTATTCAGCGTTAACATATCAAGATATGCAAAACGTCACCATCTCCCTTGAGGAATCCGCGCTTGCTTGGGCTGAGAATGAGGCAAAAAAGCGCAATTGCAGCGTTTCGACATTCTTAGGTCAGCTTTTGAAAGAAGAAATGCTGATTGAGGTCGCTGGGAAACAACCAAGTCCTTATGTTGTGCCTACGAAATAAACTTGAAATTCACCAATGACTGAAAAAATCTCCAACCTAATCCAATCCCGCATCCGCCAAGACATCGTCTCCATGCACGCCTACGCCATTCAGGACTCGGTCGGCATGGTCAAGCTGGACGCGATGGAGAATCCGCACCGGTTGCCGGGTGATTTGCAGCAAAAGCTGGGTGAGCGCTTGGGCAAGCTGGCGCTGAACCGCTATCCTGATGGTCGCGTTAACGATTTACGGGCGGCTCTGGCGAGTTATGCCGACATGCCTGCTGAGTTTGACATCATGCTAGGCAACGGCTCGGACGAGTTGATTTCGTTGCTGGCGCTGGCTTGCGATGTTCCGGGAGCGACCATCCTGGCTCCGCTTCCGGGCTTT
>JAYUJX010000079.1:0-2340 GCA_043764955.1 Polaromonas sp. | reverse complement strand
ATGCCCACCGTGCCATTTGCTATATTTTGTGTAGCATTTGAGGCAAGTAATACGCTTGCTAGAGCCATTTTTGAGGCATCATTTGGTACGCCATCAGAACGCCCTCCATACGGCCTCAGGAACGCATCGGCATCCAGCGTCATCGCAGATTCAGCCTTGCCAACTTTAAACATCGCCATTCTTCCCATAGCCGTGTTCGTAGCTGGATTTGCAAGGGGATCTATGGATCTAAACAGCTGCTGGGTGAAGTTTTTACGCTCCAAAAGCGTGGTCGCGTTGATCCAATCGGTATATCCTGGCCAGCCTTTCACATTGGGTGGCATCAGCAGATTTTGCCCCAGTTGTGAAGCTTTCAGCACAAACGGCATCACATCGCTGTAGGTAAACGCAAACTGCCGAATCGTGCCGACGACCAAATCGACGGGCGATTTGATCAAACTGCCCCGGTTGCTGTCTGCCCAAAACGCATCTGTGGTGAACAAATCAGCCAAGGCCGTGTCAATGGCATAGCCGTTTTGGGCAAACCGCTTCGCAATCAGTTTGATTTCAGCCTTGTCAGATAGTGTTGGCGTAGGCGATACAAACTCTTTCCACAGCTTGCCAACGATGAACTCGCCACATGCCACCTGCGCCAGCATGATGTTGAGTACATCGTCACCGTTGAACATGCCGACTTTGCCCAGCACGGTTTTAGAAAAAATATCATGGGCAGGGGCACGAAATTTGAAGCTGAAATCGTCTCTGTCCACGCTCCAACCCGTAAAGGCACGGGCGACTTCTTTGATGTCTTGCTCGTTATAGCCACCGCCTTGGGTTGCCTCGCCCAAAGTGAACAATTCCATCACCTCACGTGCAAAGTTTTCATTGGGCGAGTCGCGTCGGCTGTTGGCTGCATCTAGGTAAACCAGCATGGCCGGGTCTTTGGCGATGCCGTGCAGCAAGCTTGCGAAGCTGCCCAAGGCATGGGTGCGAAACAGCTCGTGCTGCCGCCACATGGCTTGCGAGCGCACCACTTTTTGCTGCGATGTGGCGAAATGGTTGTGCCAAAACAGCACCATGCGCTCAGCCAAGGGCGTGGGCGTCTCCAGCATTTCGCGCAGCCACCAAGCTTTCAGCTCCACGCCTTCGGCGATTTGCGCACGCCGCTGCTCTTGCCGCTCATCCACCGTTTTTAATTGGCCCTGTGGGATGGGTGGTGGGTTATTGACAAAGGCTGGCGACGGGTATTTGGGTTTTGTTGCAAGTGCTGCAGTGATGATGTCGTTGACAGCGCGTTGGGCGCTTTTGCCCACCAGGTTGTCAACTTCAGCTTGCGTGGGCGCAAAACCTGTGCGAACCAGCAGATGGCGTGCTTGCAGGGAAGTCAATTGTGTAGAAATCAGCATCTTTTTTGAACGTATGAACCTCGTTGATGGCTGACAGTGTTTACCCCAAACTCACACAAGATCATGTCAGTTTTGTAAATTTCAGGTAAATGCGACGGAATCTCTAAGCCGTTTTTAGCCGCTGCATCAACACGGCTTCAGCCAACGCAAAATCTTCTGGATACGTCACCTTGAAGTTTTGAGCGCTGCCACGTACCAATTTAGGCTTCAAACCGATGCGTTCCATGGCGCTGGATTCGTCAGTAATCAGCGCGTTAGAGGCGTCTGAAAGGTCGCCTGCCGCAGACAGAGCTTGCAGTAGCGCACCAATTCGGAACATTTGCGGGGTTTGCGCTAACCATTTGTCACTGCGAGCTAAAGTTGCGACAACACGACCCGATTGTTCGCTTTTCAGCGTATCAGGCAACGGCAAAGCCAGCAAACCACCGACAGCGTCATTCAAGCAAGCGTCAATCAGTGTGCCGATTTGCTCTGGGGTGATCAAGCAACGGGCTGCGTCATGCACCAAAACCCAGTCGGTAGCAGTTGCACCATGCGACAGAAGTGCTTCTAAACCATTAAAAACAGTTGTAGCCCTCGTATTTCCTGCTTTATATGCTATTAAAAATATAGTATTTTTTGATGATTTCAATAATTCAGACAACTGATCATCGTCTTTAGCAATCACCACCAAGCCACCAGCCAAGCGCTTGACTTGTTCAAAAGCCGCCAAAGTGTGCATCACCATGGGCTTACCGGCGATAACACGGTATTGTTTGGGAATATCGCCAAGCTGGGTTTGAGCCCTTGAACCGCTGCCACCACAAGGAATAAGCGCCCACAGTTTGACTGTCTTTTTGGGGTTGTTTTCAGCAGGTTGCACGTTTGTCATGAGGGCTATTCTAAAATGCAATGCTGTACAAACTGACATTGATTTAGAGACCGAATTAAATATTGATGGATTTACCCAAGCTTT
>JAYUJX010000078.1:0-2342 GCA_043764955.1 Polaromonas sp. | reverse complement strand
CTGGGTGCTTGCAGCATGAAACCGATGATGCACAGTACAAGTACAAGTACAAGTACAGGTAAAAGCACCAGCGCCAGTACCAGCGCAAGCGCCATGATGACAAGCCTCTCAGGGGCGAGCGAGGTGCCTCCAGTCACGAGCAACGCGATAGGAACAGTCGAATTAAACCTGAACAAGCAGACCAATGAGCTGAGTTGGACCGTCACCTACACCGGCCTGAGTGGTCTGGCCACAGGTGCGCATTTCCACGGTCCAGCGATGGCCGGTGAGAACGCCGGCGTGGTCATGCCAATGACGGGCAGCCTGACCAGTCCGATCCGGGGCGTAGCAAGCTTAACAACCGCTCAAGCAGCCGATTTGATGGCGGGGAAGTGGTATGTGAATCTGCACACCGCAGCCAACCCCAATGGCGAAATTCGAGGGCAGTTCCCCGCGCCGCCATGAAGCAAGTGGCTGCCTGTAGGACTTCTGCTTCAAGAAAGTGGAAATCGACGTAACTCGCACATTTACATATAAGGAGTCATCATGCTCAAACAATCAGTCCACCGCCACGTATTTACATTTGTCGTCGGCGTCACATTTTTGGCCTTCAGCGGCTGGGTCAGCGCGGATCCACCGTCGCGCGTCGGGCGTCTGGGCTACATGACTGGCGGAGTCAGTTTTTCACCCGCTGGCGAGAACGATTGGGTACAGGCGTCGATGAACCGGCCGCTGACCACCGGCGATCGCCTGTGGACGGAGTCGCGTGCGCGAACTGAAATCCAGCTCGGCGGAGCGATGGTTCGCATGGGTGCCAATACCAGCGTTTCAATACTCAATTTAGACAACCGCATCGTACAACTTCAATTGACACAGGGCACCTTGAACGTCCGCGTGCGTCGTCTTGCAGCCAATCAAGTGTTCGAGGTCAACACGCCAAATCTCGCCTTCACGCTGCGGCAAGCCGGTGAATACCGCATCATGGTCGACCAGGACGGCAATGCCACGACCATCATCGTGCGCAAAGGCCGTGGTGAGGCGTACGGAGAGGGGGCTGCGTATGTGCTTGATTCACGACAGCCGTATCGCTTCACCGGCACAGGCTTGCGCGACTACCGCTATGTCAACGCGCCACGCTTGGATGAGTTTGACCGCTGGTCCAGCGAGCGCGACCGCAGGTATGACAACTCGGTCTCGGCCCGCTACGTCTCGCAAGATGTGGTTGGCTACCAGGACTTGGATACGAACGGTACTTGGCGTGCCGATGTCACCTACGGCAATGTCTGGTACCCGAACCACGTTTCCTCGGGCTGGGCGCCCTACCGCGATGGGCATTGGGCCTGGGTCGACCCTTGGGGTTGGACTTGGATAGATGACGCACCCTGGGGTTTTGCCGTGTCGCACTATGGCCGTTGGGCTAACCTGCGTGGCACCTGGGCTTGGGTACCCGGGCCCGTGCGGAGTCAAGCCTATTACGCTCCGGCACTCGTCGTGTTTGTGGGTGGCAACAACTTTCAAGTATCGATCTCCAGCGGCAATGTGGGTGGAGTCGGGTGGTTCCCGCTCGGTCCGCGCGAGGTCTACCGGCCGTCTTATACCGTGAGCCGCAGCTATTTTGAGAACATCAACATCAGCAACACCGTCGTCAACACCACGGTGATCAACAATTACTACAACAATGCAAACGTGACCAACGTCGTTTATGCCAACCGCGAGGTGGCAGGCGCCATCATTGCCGTGCCGACAACCACGTTTGTCCAGTCGCAGCCGGTGTCCAGAGCGGCGGTCAGGGTCACACGTGACATGGTGGCCAGTGCACCGCTGGCTATCGCAGCGGCCATCGCACCAACGGAGAAAAGCGTGCATGGGAATGCTGATCAAGGCAAAAAACCACCCAACCAAGTCTTTGAACGGCCAGTCGTCGCGTGGACCGCACCACCTGCAGCGCAAGCGGGTTTCGCGGCACAGCAGCAGCAACTGAATGCAAAACCGGGCAAACCGCTGGACGAAACCGCCCGCAAAGAATTGAAACCTGCTGCGGCTGCGCCAGCACCTGCTGTCAAAGTGGTGGTTCCGACGCAAGCCGCAGCCCCACCAACCCTGCAACCACCGCCGACAGCATCCGACACCAGTCCGGCTGATGCACGCGGCAAGTCCGAGCAACGTGGCAACAGCCCGCAGCGTGAACAACCCGTTGCAGCACCCGCAGTACAGCCACAGCGTGCAGACCAGCCAAAAGCCGTTGCGCCGCCAGCCGCTCCCGCTGCAGCAACAGCCCCACCGGCACCCACTGCGCAGCCACCCGAGCAACGCGGCAGATCCGAACAACGCGGTAACGCGGAACAGCGCCAACAACCGATAGC
>JAYUJX010000077.1:0-2342 GCA_043764955.1 Polaromonas sp. | reverse complement strand
GCCCCGCCACCACGCGTTACCTTGAATGGTTCTATGGTGCGGTGCGGGGAGACCTGGGCGTGTCCATGACTAACAAACGTCAAATTTCCGAAGATGTGGCGCCGCGTTTCTTGAACACTATGTTCCTAGCCCTCTTTGCGGCGGCCATTGCGGTGCCACTGGCAGTCGGGCTGGGTATTCTTTCAGCTATCAATGAGGGAAAGCTGATTGACCGCATGGCCAATGTGCTCTCACTCATGACCATTTCGGTACCTGAGTTTTTCATTGCCTACGTGTTAATTTTGGTGTTTTCAGTGCAACTGAACTGGTTGCCTTCACTCTCTACGGTGTTTCAGGATATGACGATCAGTCAGCGGCTTTATGCCACAGCACTACCGGCAATCACCCTGACCATGCTTGTAACGGCGCACATGTTGCGCATGACGAGGGCTTCGGTGTTGTCTATCATGTCCCAGCCTTATATCGAAATGGCTTTTCTAAAAGGCCTGAGTCGCAGCCGTATCATCGTGCGGCACGCGTTACCCAATGCGGCCGCCCCCATCATTGCTGTCGTGGCCTTAAATCTGGCTTATCTGATTGTTGGAGTGGTGGTGATTGAAGTAGTTTTTGTTTATCCAGGTGTAGGTCAGCTAATGGTAGATGCTGTGGCCAAGCGCGACCTGCCCGTGGTGCAAGCCTGCAGTCTGATCTTTGCAGGCACCTTCGTACTGCTCAATACCATCGCGGATATTCTAGCAATTCTTGTTAACCCGCGGCTGCGCAAGCGGCGCTAGACTTGGGGCGTCATACATCATGCGTTTATTTGGTCACAAACCACCTGCCTCAGCGTGGTTCGGAATATTTGTCATCATCTTCTACACCACAGTAGCATTACTGGCGCCTTGGATAGCGCCTTTCAGTGAGTCGGAATCGGTTGCTGGCACGTGGGATCCACCATCTGCCGCCTACTGGCTTGGTACCGATAACATAGGTCGCGACATTTTGTCACGCTTGATTTATGGTGCCAGAATGACCGTGGCGGTTGCGTTGGCTACCACATTGCTGTCATTTCTGATCGGTACAGTTACTGGGTTCTTGGCTGCCGTGGGAGGTAAATGGGTGGATATGGCCATGTCACGATACGTCGATGTGATGTTATCGATCCCACTTCTGATTTTTGCACTCATCATTTTGTCAGTGTTTGGCTCATCAATTCCAGTTCTTATCCTGACCATTGCCACACTCGATGCCACCCGCGTGTTTCGGCTGGCGCGAGCAGTGGGCATGAACATCGAGGTTTCGGAGTTTGTCGAAGTGGCTAGGCTGCGTGGTGAAGGCTTGTGGTGGGTGATTCGGCGCGAGATATTACCAATCGCTGCACCGCCCATGATTGCGGAATTTGGTCTGCGCTTTTGTTTTAACTTTCTATTTGTTGCCGGCTTGAGCTTTCTCGGTCTAGGCATACAGCCACCTCTTGCCGACTGGGGCGGCATGGTGCGTGATAATGCCCAGGCCATCACCTTTGGTCTGATGGCGCCCTTGTGGCCCGCCATTGCCATTGCCATTATGACGATAGGTGTCAATCTGGTGGTTGACTGGGTTTTATCGATCACGTCGCGCCCGGCCGGCACTTCAGCGGAGATGTAAGTAAATGACCGATACTTTTTTGGAAATTCAGGAATTACGTGTCGAGAGCGTGGCTGGCAATGTACTGGTCGACGGAGTCTCTCTCACCCTAAAACGCGGTGAAGTACTGGGGCTGATCGGCGAAAGTGGCGCTGGCAAATCGACCATCGGGCTGTCGTCCATGGTATTTGCCCGCGCGGGTTGCAGCATCACCGGTGGTAAAGTGATTATCGACGGCGTGTCTATTCGGGACCAGGGGCACGCAGGTAGGCGCGCTGTGCGCGGCCAGCGGATTGCCTACATTGCCCAAAGTGCTGCCGCCTCGTTCAATCCGTCTCATACATTGATGGACCAGGTGTGCGAAATGCCTGTGATCCACGGCCTCATGAATCGCCCCGAAGCACAGGCCTGGGCGCTGGAGCTTTTTCGCGCCCTAGACCTGCCCGACCCCGACCACTTTGGTAACCGCTACCCACATCAGGTCTCTGGCGGCCAATTACAACGCGCCATGGCGGCAATGGCCATGTCTTGCCGACCAGATGTGCTGGTGCTAGACGAGCCCACCACGGCGCTCGATGTTACGACGCAAATCGAAGTTTTGGCGTTGCTGAAAAAATTGATTCGCGATTACAACATGGCTGCACTTTACATCACCCACGATCTGGCGGTGGTTGCTCAGGTAGCAGACCGCATCATGGTGCTGCGCCACGGCAAGATAGTCGAGCTGGGTGCCACCG
>JAYUJX010000076.1:0-8751 GCA_043764955.1 Polaromonas sp. | reverse complement strand
TATGTCATGGGTAGATTAATTTATAAGTAATTTTGAAAAGATATTTGAATATTGAAAGCTGTGTGCGTGATTATTTCACCAACTGATTCAACTGGATGATTGGCAGCAGCACAGCCAGCACAATCAACATCACAACCAAGCCCATAGTCACAATCAGCATTGGCTCTAGCAAAGTAGCTAAATGCATGGCTCTGCGTTGCACTTCAGCACTAAGCTGTTTGGCCGCGCGAGACAGCATCAACGGCAGTTGACCTGTTTGCTCTCCTAGGCGTGCAAACATACTCACAATACCGGGGAATCGTTTCTTTTGGGCAATAGCTGAGGCTAAGGGTGCACCCTCACGCACCATCACCAATGCATCTAACGCATCCGTGCGCATAGCGCGATTGTTCAAAGTCATGGCTGCTGCTTGCAAGCTTTTTAAGATGGGCACACCAGCTGTGGCGAGCATAGCCAATGTACTTGCAAAACGCGCTGCGTTGTAACCGCGAGCGAGTTTTCCAATCAAGGGGATATCTAGCCACGCAGCATCGAATTTTTCACGAACCTCGTCGTTGCGCAGCGCTATCCTTGAACCTATGGTTGCTAAAACAATTGCAATAAATACTAGCCAGCCGTAGTTTCTTACAAAATCACTGATAGCAAGCATGGCAACTGTCAAAAATGGCAATGCCCGCTTGGTGCCCGCAAAAACGTTGGCCACCTGCGGAACGACATACCCAACAAGAAAAAGTACGATCACAATCGCAACCAAGGTCACAATGGCTGGATATAAGGCAGCGCCAATTAGTTTAGATTTCAACGCCTGCTGTTCTTCTAAATCGTCTGCCAACCGTTCCAGCACTTGCCCCAAGCTGCCACTTTGCTCGCCAGCGCCAATCACTGCTGTATAGATGCTGGAGAATTCACGCGGATGCTGTGCCAACGCTTTTGCAAATGTGCTGCCAGCATTGACCTCAGCGCGTAAACTTGCAAGCAAATTACGTTGGCGCTCGTCTTCAGCTTCGTCCGTCAACGCCGTAAGTGCCCGCTCTAGTGGTAAACCTGACGTTACCAATCCCGCAATTTGACGCGTCCAAATGCTCAACCCTGTTGTGTTGAATATGCGACTTGCGAACAGAGTTTTGTTTAATCCGCCAGAAGTTGAGCCGTTTGATGATCCACCAACCACAGGTTCGACATTCAATGGAACCAAGGACTGGGCGCGCAAAAGGCCGCGCACAACGCGTGCCGATTCACCTTCGATAACACCTTTGCGGGTGTTGCCTTGGTCGTCTAGCGCTTCAAAAGTGTATGCTGGCATTCGTTATCCATGTAATCAATACATCAATCGCGCGTCACGCGTACTAATTCTTCTCGTGTCGTGATATTGCCCTGAACCAAGCGTTCACCATCATCTCGCATCAAGCGCATCCCCGAGCTCAACGCGGCAGCTCGAATATCCGCTTCACTCGTGTGATTGTGAATTTGTGCGCGAATAGCATCGTTGGTAACCAGTAGCTCATAAATGCCAGTGCGACCTTGGTAGCCCGTTTTGGCGCAATGTTTGCAGCCTTCGCCGGCGCAATGCGTACAAATTTTTCGCACCAAACGTTGCGCTAATACACCCAGCAAGCTTGAACTCAGCAGGAAAGGTTCGACACCCATGTCTGTCAATCGTGTTACGGCGCTGGCTGAATCATTGGTGTGCAATGTTGCTAAGACCAAGTGCCCAGTTAACGATGCTTGAATCGCAATTTGAGCGGTCTCAAAATCACGAATCTCTCCAATCATGATGACATCAGGATCTTGTCGCAAAATAGCCCTTAGCGCTTTGGCAAAGGTCAAATCAATTTTTGCGTTGACTTGGGTTTGTCCGACACCTGCAAGTTCATACTCGATGGGGTCTTCCACAGTCATGATATTTTGACTGCTTGCGTCGAGCTGATTTAATGCCGCATAAAGTGTCGTCGTTTTTCCAGAACCAGTCGGACCCGTCACCAAAATAATGCCGTGTGGCTGCGATAGTAAACCCGTAAAACGATGTAAAGTGTCCCCTTCCATCCCCACGGCTGAAAGACTTAGTTTGCCTTCAGACTTGTCGAGCAAACGAAGTACGGCACGCTCACCATGTGCACTAGGTAGTGTGCTCACGCGAACATCAACTGATCTCGTGCCAATTCGAAGGCTTATCCGTCCGTCTTGAGGCAGTCGTTTCTCGGAAATATCCAAGTCAGCCATAATTTTTAAGCGTGAAATCAATGCAGCATGTAAAGCGCGATTGGGTTGCACCACTTCGCGCAAAGTGCCATCGACTCTGAATCGAACGCTTGAGTGGCGTTCATAGGGCTCAATATGAATATCACTTGCCCCATCCCGCGCAGCTTGCGTGAGTAGGGCGTTGAGCATGCGAATAATAGGAGCATCATCAGCTGCCTCAAGCAAGTCTTCCACTGCCGGTAGGTCTTGCATCATGCGACTCAGGTCAGCGTCTGACTCAACCTCGCTGACAATGGATGCAGCGTTCGATTCACCTTGCGCATAAACCTCACTGATGCGTTGAACCAAAACATCTTGAGCAAGCTTCTGTACGGAAGCTATTTTGAATTTTCTCAGCACTTCAGACATGGCATTGCGTGATGTTTCATCATGCAAATACAAAACTGTGTCTTTTTCATCAACAGCTAATAAAAGCTGGTTTTGTCTCGCAAAAGCATAAGGCAAAGGATATTTCATTCTGCGGGAACAACTCTCAGTTGTTTGGATGAGCGTAATACCGGTGCTGGTAATACAGCAGAATCATTGATGGGCAAAATAATGTTGAACGGCGGTTGTGCGGAAGTTTGGCTTGCTCGCATCAAGTCGTAGCGATCAAGTGACAGCTGTTCGGTGGCAGCAGCATCGCGAACCACGACAGGGCGCAAAAATACCATTAAGTTGGTCTTTTTTCGACCACGGGATTCTGTTTTAAACAGATTTCCAAACAAAGGAATATCGCCAAGCAACGGTACTTTTTCTTGGTTATTGGAATACTCATCTTGCAGTAATCCACCTAGTACGACGATGCCACCATCTTCAACCAACACATTGGTTTGAATGGATCGTTTGTTGGTGATGAGACCCGTAGCTGAGTTTATTGAAGATGCTTGAACGCTACTAACTTCCTGAAATATTTCCAATTTGACGGTTCCGTTTTCGCTGATTTGCGGCTTGACTTTCAATGTCAAACCCACATCTTTACGCTCTACCGTTTGAAAAGGGTTGACTGTACCGCTTGTACTGCTGCTGGAAGAGCTGTTGGTATATTGACCCGTCACAAAAGGTACATTTTGACCAATAATAATTTTTGCTTCTTCGTTGTCAAGCGTCAACAAGTTTGGCGTCGACAAAATATTGCCTTCCCCTGTGGTTTGTAAAAAGTTAGCAAAAATCCCCAAAACTGTTTTACCTGCAATGAGTGTTCCGAGCCCTACATTAAGACCTGTTGCTGGGAGCACAGATGGCGCGGCTGTTGAGGTTGCTGTGGTTGATAAGCCGGACAAGGCAAGTGCCAATAGGTTTTTTCCACCAGAACCATAATTTGTGCCCGCTGCACTAAGGTTGTTTGTATCTGCGCGGTTGCCAAGTGCGTTTTGCCACTGAATGCCAAACTCGGCAGCTTTGTCTGAATTGATCTCCGCGATCAAAGATTCAACAAAGATTTGGGCACGTCTACCATCTAGTTGATCAATGATGGCACGTAGTTGGCGATATTGCGGCTCTGCGGCGGTGATGATTAAGGAGTTGGTGGCAGGGTCAGCTTGTATTTGCCCGCCAGTAGACGGTTGCGCCGACGCTTGTACGCCTGCTGCTGCCGTATTTGCGGTAGTGTTAGCACTAGTGGCAGCACCACCACCGATAGCAACAGTACCTGCACCTGTGCCAGGCGTTGAAATGGAAGCTAAAGAAGCGCGTAATGTGATGGCCAATTTAAGTGCATCAGCATTTTTTAAAAAAACCACATGCACATTGCCTGCTGCACTTTGCGAGCTGGGTTGATCTAGCTTGGATACTAACGATTTAACCAAAGCTAAACGAGCTGCATTGGCGGTGCGAACAATTAATGAATTGCTACGTGGTTCGGAAATGATCGTGGTTTTTACACCAGTATCTGCTTGACCGGGCGTCGCTGCAACACCAGCTGCAGATGCGCCTGAATCAACCAACCGCAGTACCAAGGGTGCCAAATCACTGGACAGGGCATGTTTTAAAGGAATAATCTCTACATCCGTAGCAGCAGGTATGTCACTTGCTGCGATGATGCGTGCAATACGTTGCAAATTGTCTGCGTAATCGGTGATGATGAGCGAGTTGTTGCCCGGGTTGACGTTGATGGTGTTGTTGGGGCTGATAAGCGGCCTCAAAATAGGCAATAAATTTGCTGCAGAGTCGTAATTCAGGCTGAAAATTTGCGTGACAATTTGGTTGCCACCCGCTTTGGGACTCACACCACCAGCAGATACAACGCTCGTTTGCAGTTTAGCATCAGCCTCCGGCACGACTTTAAAAATACCTTGCGATTCAACCACGACAACGCTCTGCAAACGTAGCGCTGTGACGAATTGGTTGTAGGCAGCCGCGGGCGACAGCGCTTTCTCGCTTGATAAATTCATGGTGCCTTTGACACGCGGATCTACCACCATATTGCGGCCAGTGATGACGCCCATAGTGCGTGCAACTGCTTCAATCTCAGCATTAACGAAATTCAGAGTAATTGCTTCACCTTGTTTTTGAGCGTGCAAAGTAAGAGGAGTCAATGAAAATGCTGCTGACGTTGCTATTAAAAAAGTAGCGAAATGGTTTTGAAAACGGTTCATCGCTTGTCGTTTCTCGAGGGGTTTGAAATGAAAATCCATGTATCTCTTAGCCTACGGTGATGATGGAACGCGGCCCAACGCGGCGTCCAAGGATATCTAAAAAATTGTTCAATGCTGCCTCAAAGCCTGGCGCTGCACTTGCTTCGCCGTTGAAACGCCAACGATTGCCAGTCAATTGACCACTACCTGATAATAAAAGACTGCCGTTGAGAGTCTCTAAGTTCAAGCTTGGCATGCTTGCTCCTTGGCTGCCTTGAAAGCTGAGTCGGTAACTTCCCACAGGTCGGAGCGTTGAAAGTCTGGTTGACGCATCGATGACATCTAAAGATGCTTTGCCTCCAAGCTTTAACTGTTTATTAAGCCATTCTAGCGTTATTAGCTGTGTGTTTAACTCAAGGGTAGCTTGCAAATCAATGGTGTTAAAGGGCGCGCCTAGACCGGTTAGCAAGGTTGCTGGCCAAGTTGATTGGCTAGGTTGAACTTCTGCCGTTAAGCCAGACAAACGTGGCGTCAATAACACGTTGATACTTTGTGTAGTACAACAATCCGCATCCACCAAGATGCGGAATTTTAAAGTTGGCGTGGGTTTGAGTCGCCAATGCATGCGCCCAGGTAGCGTTGTCGCATCTCTGCTGCCTAAGCCACCAGATAACAACAATTGCCCAGAACCATTCCACACTGTACCGGATGGCTCATTCAAAACGACGCGGCCTTGGGTTGAAAGCGAAAGGGCCGTTCCCAACCAAGCAGCAGGTGCAAACACAAGCGTTGCTGCGATCAAACCTAGCGCAGAGCCTAGAACGGCCCAGCGCCACGGCGAGGCTACTGAGGAGTTGGATTTTCTGATCATTTTTTTGGCAAACTTAGCACCAAAGTGCCATCCCAGCCGTCCCCTTGTCGGTTCAACTTCACGTCGGTGGGTAAAGCGCGGGCATTAACTCGGGCTTGCGTTAGCCACAATGCCAACTCTTGTGGATTTGCATTTTTGAGCGTCAAAGTCGCTCGCTCACCCGTTAGGTTAAGTTGCGCGGCGTTGCCAAAACGTTGGGCGACTGCACTTTGCAAAGCTTTTTGAGCCTCATCTAAACCAAGTTTAGGCTGATTTTGCAGGTTTTTAGCTTCAGCACCAAGTGCTCGCATATGCTGCAGTTGCTTGTCTATAGCGCGATGCTGAGCTGGCGCTTCTTTGATAGTTTTTAATGCGGGAGCAATCGCAAGCCACCATAAAAGTGCAGCCAAAATCAACCAAAAAGCCGCCAAGATCAAGCGTCGCTCGCTCATTTTTAACTGCCGCCAGTAGCTTAAATAATTTTCCATCATGGCGCAGCCCGTACTTTCAAGCTGGCACTATCACCGTTTTGCGTGAGCACATAACCCATTGGTTTTAATTTTTCTTGGGCTGCTGTTAACTCAGCACTGGCGAGTTTCACATTTTTTAAATTAACGCCAAAATTTCCGTTATTTGCTATATATTCAATAGCTGTAGGACTATTAAATATACCGGGTACGGTGCTGTTTGTATTGCTAAAAACCGAAAGCATGGATTCAAAATTTTGCATACTGTTTGCCCCTGTGGCTTGTCGCAATAAAGCCATTTCACGTGACATTTGCAAAGCTGGATCAACAACAGTTTTCACGTTGGGAAAAGATTGCGTCAAAATCGTACCCAATTGAGCCCGTTTTTTCGACAGACTAGCTTGCTGTTGCCAAGCCCATGCATTCAAGCCGACAATATTGGCCAATAGCAGCACGACCAAACCCCAGCGCGCAGGTCGCCAAGCTGGCGATTGCCAAAACGCTTGCCATTGCCGAATGACGCTTTTCATGCCTTGGCTGTCGCCGCTCAAGCTTTGCTCAAACTGCGCCAGTTCCCACAGAGAAGTTGCGCTGAATAACAAGCCCGTTGTATGCGGTCTCAGCTGAACTTTCAAATCGGAGTACGGCAACAAACTGGCTTCAGCCAACTCCACCACAGCAGGTTCCGCCCCAATGCTTGTATCAGCGGGTAATTGCGCTAAAAGAGCTTGCAACACACCGCTGGTATCACCCACGTGAAGCGGCACAGTCATCACGCCTTGGTCATCTGCTCGAGTTATCCATACTTCTTCGGGTGTACCGGTGACGCAAATCATGGGGTTGTTTTGCGGCCAAAATTCAGGCACCACTTGGGTGATGCGGTAGCCGGCAGCATCAAAAGCTTGCACTGAGTGATTCAACCAAGCTTTGTCACAAGCAGCTACCCAAGCGCCCCCTGTCGCTTTACCAGCTTGTGTATCTGGAGACAAGGCAAAAGCCATATCGCCGGTATCGTCAAGCAAATGCTCTTCCAGCAAGCCATCAAGCGCAGCGCGAAGCCGCGCTTTTGGCATTTTCGGTAAATCTACTTGATGCCATGAGATGGCGCGAGCAGGCACCACCAAAACAGTTGCGTCCGCTTGGGGCAATTCGTTCAAACTCAGTGCACCTGATTTTGCTCTGCTTGGGTCATCGTTTTGCCCGTCTTTTGATAGCAAAAACGTATACAACAAATTGTTGGCCACAACAGAACCATCAGAACTGGCTGAACCAAGGTAGGGCAGGGAAACGATCAACTTACTCATAACTGCATTGTATTAGGGCTTTGTTTCGGCGACTTAAAACTTTGATGAAGTCGTGTTTGTAATTATTTCAGGCGATGCCACCACAGAACGCTCGCGCCAAACGGTTTTGACATTATTGGTATCGCTTCTGTCAACCAAAGACTGCTCTTCCACCACGGTTTGCTCGAGTCGAATACGCCCTGTGACTTCAAAAAACCGCGTCGATACGCTGTGTTGCGTATCTTTGAGCTTTTCTTTCAGTGCTGGCACAGCGGTTGCGGCTTCGGCAATGCTGGCAAAAAACGATTTATCTCTCGTGGTCACTGCTAATTTAGCATCGGCCAACTCTAAGCCAGGCACGCTGGCATACATGACCTCTGCGGGAGCGGTGTTGATGTTGACGGTGGTTTTAACCGGCAATAGCGTGATGTAGGGGGTGATTTTTGCCAAAGTTTGTGGACGCAAACCCAACCAATTTAGCTGTCGGACACGTTGCGGCATCAGCACAGTTGTGGTGGCTGAATTGGTAGCCAGAGCAGCTTTGAGACTGTTGACAAAACTCTCAAGCTCGGTCTCGGGCAAGTTGAAATGGGTAAACAGCTTCTTAAATGCCGCCAAATCAGGCGCTGAAACTTGCCCTGCTTCTATCAAATTGAAGACGTTAAGCTTGGATTGCGCATCCACAATGCTCCCCGACAAAAACGCATCCACTTGCTCTTCAGCCGTCAAGCCACCAGTATTGTTTTTATCTGCCGCTAAAAATGTTGAAAGACGCGACTCTTGCAGTGCCACAGCCCAAGGCTCTGCCAAATGGTCTGTTGTGCCTGCGCGTGCGTCGATGCGTAAAATCAGCCGCGACCAGTCCAGCGCGCCCACCAGCAGCCAAGCCACTTGCACCCGAGCGCGTTCGGCTATTTCTACTTCCACGCTGCGCCATTGCTGCCACAGCGCCGCTGCCGCGAAGGTGGCCACCAAGGTCACGGTGAGCATGGCAGACAGCAAGGCCGCGCCCCATTGTTTGTTGTGTGGCGGCTTCATTATTTGCCACCCCCCATCGTTGGGCGTACCCAGTCGCGTGTGATGGTGCCTACCAGTGCCTGCCCAGCTGCCAAGGTCAGCACCAAACGCACGCCGTCTGGCAAGGCAGGTGCGTTAGAGCCTGGTATGAGCGCATCCACGTCTGCGCTAGACAAAGCGTTGCTCCAGGTATCGTTGCGGTAATAAAAAACCTGCCATTTGTCAATCGCAGCCACCGCTACTTCGCCTTTTTTGTCCGCTTCCGTTGCGTTGCTGGCCCATGCCTTTGCTTGCAACCAAGCTGCCTGCAACTCAGCTCG
>JAYUJX010000075.1:0-8764 GCA_043764955.1 Polaromonas sp. | reverse complement strand
ACATCATGCTAGGCAACGGCTCGGACGAGTTGATTTCGTTGCTGGCGCTGGCTTGCGATGTTCCGGGAGCGACCATCCTGGCTCCGCTTCCGGGCTTTGTCATGTACGCCATGAGTGCGCAATTGCAGGGGCTGAAGTTCGTCAGCGTTGATTTGACGGCTGATTTTGAGTTGGACGTACCGGCCATGCTGGCCGCGATTGCGCTGCACAAACCCGCGATTACCTATTTGGCCTACCCGAACAACCCAACCGCGAATTTGTGGGATGACGCGGCGATGGCGCAGATCATTGCCGCCGTGGGCGAGATCGGCGGGCTGGTGGTGCTGGACGAGGCGTATCAGCCTTTTTCTAGCAAAACTTACTTGGACACGATTCGCGCCAATCCTGAAGCTCACGCCCATGTGCTGCTGATGCGTACTCTGAGCAAGTTCGGCCTAGCAGGGGTGCGCATGGGTTACATGATGGGCCCGAAGGCGCTGATTGCCGAAATCGACAAAGTGCGCCCACCCTACAACATCAGCGTGCTGAACTACGAGTGCGCATTGTTTGCACTGGAACATAAGGACATATTTTCGGCTCAAGCCAGCGAATTGATTGCTCAGCGCGCTATGCTTTTTGATACGCTATCGAGCATCCCCAACGTCAAAGCTTTCAAATCAGACGCCAACATGATGCTGCTGCGCGTCCCAGACCCGCAAAAAACCTTTGATGGCATGAAGGCTATGGGTGTTTTGATCAAAAATGTCTCGAAAATGCACCCACTTTTGACCGGCTGCCTGCGCCTTACCGTGGGCACGGCAGAGGAAAATGCGACAATGGTGGCTGCCATCAAAGCTTCGATTTAAGCTTATGTAACTTTTTAACCTTGAAAACACCATGACCGCCCAACGCATCGCTGAAGTCGCCCGCGACACCGCCGAAACCCAAATCACCGCCCGTGTGAACCTGGACGGCACTGGCGTGGCGAATTTGAGCACCGGCATCGGCTTTTTTGACCATATGCTGGACCAGATCGCCCGCCACGGCTTGATCGACCTGGACATCCAAGCCATTGGCGACCTGCACATCGACGGACACCACACGGTGGAAGATGTGGGCATCACCCTTGGCCAAGCGGTGCACAAGGCCGTGGGCGATAAAAAAGGCATTCGCCGCTACGGCCATGCGTATGTGCCGTTGGACGAGGCGCTGAGCCGCGTCGTCATCGATTTTTCAGGTCGTCCAGGCCTCATCATGAATGTGCCATTCAAAAGCGGCATGATTGGCGCGTTTGACAGCCAGTTGGCGTTTGAGTTTTTCCAAGGTTTTGCCAACCACGCTTTTGTGACGCTGCATATCGACAACCTGCGCGGCGAAAACGCGCATCACCAGGCTGAAACGGTGTTCAAAGCCTTTGCACGGGCGCTGCGCATGGCACTGGAGTTGGATTCACGCTCTGCAGGCATGATTCCTTCGACCAAAGGTTCGTTATAAAGGTTTGCTATAAAATAAATAGCAATTTTAGATGCTAAATATGATTTTAGCCGGCGTATTTATTGACTTAATAGCTATTAATATAATAGCAATTTCCACTATCTTTAATCAATTTTAAATCACATTTAATCAGTGATATGACGACAAAAACAGTAGCCGTGGTGGATTACGGCATGGGCAACCTGCGCTCGGTGACGCAAGCCGTGCATGCGGTCGCCAGTGACGCCGGTGTCGAGGTGATTTGGGCGAAAACACCGCAAGAAGTGATGGACGCCGAGCGCGTCGTCCTGCCCGGCCAAGGCGGCATGCGCGACTGTATGCGTGAATTGCATGACTCTGGCATGCTGGCCGCCGTGCTGCACGCCGCCAAACACAAACCGCTCATGGGTGTTTGCGTGGGTATGCAAATGCTACTGGACCACAGCGAAGAGCTGGACACACCGTGCTTGGGGCTGATTCCGGGCAAAGTTGTCAAATTCGACATCGCTGGGCTAATCGCGCCTGACGGTAGCCGCTACAAAGTACCGCAAATGGGCTGGAACCAGGTGTTTGTGGCGGATCACGCCGGTCAATACGCTAAACATAACGGTGTGGGTCGCCATCCGATTTGGGGCGATGTGCCCGATGGCAGTTATTTCTATTTTGTACACAGTTATTACGCTAAACCGTCGGATATTCGCCACAGTGTGGGCGAAACTGACTACGGAAGTCGCTTTACAAGTGCGATTGCGCGAGATAATATTTTTGCAACTCAATTTCACCCAGAAAAAAGCGCATCACAAGGTTTAGCCCTCTATAGAAACTTTCTACATTGGAAGCCATGACCTCATCGCGCCTGTGCCTTCATTCAATATTTTTATCACCGCTCGCCCTGAGCCCGTCGAAGGGTTCTTGAAGACTTCGACAAGCTCAGTCCGAACGGATTAAAAATTATCTAACGCTTCTCCCTTTTCATTCCTCCCTTTTCAACTTCAAAAACTCTTAGCATCATGCTGCTCATCCCCGCGATAGATTTAAAAGACGGTCACTGCGTACGCCTCATTCAAGGCGATATGAACCAATCCACCACTTTTGGCGAAGACCCCACGGTTATGGCCCGCAGCTGGGTCAGCAAAGGGGCGCGGCGTCTGCATTTGGTCGATTTGAATGGCGCGTTTGCAGGGAAACCCAAAAATGAACAGGCCATTCGCAAGATTTTGAAAGAAGTTGGCAGCGAGGTAGACGTGCAGCTGGGTGGCGGCATTCGCGACCTAGACACGATTGAACGCTACCTGGACGCTGGCCTGCGCTACGTCATCATCGGCACCGCAGCCGTCAAAAATCCCGGTTTTCTGCAAGACGCCTGCACCGCGTTCGGCGGCCACATCATCGTCGGCTTGGACGCAAAAGACGGTAAAGTCGCTACCGACGGCTGGAGCAAGCTCTCCGGCCACGATGTGATTGATTTGTCCAAAAAATTCCAGGATTACGGCGTCGAATCCATCATCTACACAGATATCGGCCGCGACGGCATGCTCACCGGCATCAACATCGAAGCCACCGTCAAACTAGCGCAAGCCCTGACCATTCCCGTCATCGCCTCGGGCGGTTTGTCCAATATGGCGGATATTGAAGCGCTATGCAATGTGGAAGATGAAGGTGTTGAGGGTGTGATCTGCGGTCGTGCGGTTTATTCTGGCGATTTGGATTTTGCAGAGGCGCAGGCGCGCGCTGATGAGTTGAATGGATAGTTCGAATGATGCAAAACAGACCATTGTCTGATGAGTTAATTGCGGAATTCAGGCTACTAATAGATTCGACAATTGAGAGTTTGACTGATAACAGTGGGCACAACAATACATTGGCTCGTCTTGGGCTTTATGAGACGCAATGGCTTATTACTTCACTCGAAGAAAATTCGTTAGAAAGAGTGGCATATATCCTTGGTGAAATAGGATTCAAAGTCGAGTTATTCCAACGTGAGGTTCAGCATGGATATTCAGAAATGCCTGATATTTTTTACGCATTAAGTGCTGAAAGAAATGCAATTTTCCATCCTGATTATTTATATGGTGAAGCGATTCTGATCGGCAGTGTTGCCGATATGTGGGATTGCCACTTAGATAGTTTTTGCTTTGTCGGTAATTATAAAAATGCTACTCGTGCTTTTTATGGGCCGATGGGTGTATCAATTGCCAGTTTATAAAGTAGTGTTCCTAAATGCTTTTGAGCGCATTTTTGCTATATTTAAAATAGCTGCTTAGGCAATAAATACGACGGCTAGCGTATCATTAGCACCTTTATTTGGGTTGTTTCTGCAATATCAAGCCAAGCGCGGTCAGAAGTGACTGCTGTGCCACCCATCAGTTTCGCGAGTGCTAGGCAGGCGCGGTCGCCTAGTGACAGTCCTGCATATCTGGTGCTGAGTCTGAGTTCTGCACATAAAGTTGATTGTTCTAAGTCGAAATCTACGGGCTTAACGTTGAGTTCTTCCAAAGTGCGTTTAAGCTGCAAGGGAGCTAAACCCTTGTCGATCATTTTCGTACCCGCTTCGGCAACATTCACACAACTAGCGACGCATTGTTGCTCTTGAATCAGATCATCAACCACTTCCCAACCTTTTTCAGCCTGCATCAACGCCAGCATGGCGGAAGCATCCATTACATAAAGCATGTTTGCTCCTAAATTATTCTTTTGCAGCTTCTGCTCGGCGCTCGGCAATTAGCTCATCGACCAAGCTGATGCTGGGATCAATATTCAGTTCTTTGAGTAAGTTGTCAAAATAAGCGCGTCGCTGTGCGCTGCGCTGCGCTGCAGATGTCAAAATTAGGCTGCCATCTTTCATTTCAGCGAAAATCTTACCGTTGGGTTTGAAACCAAGTTGTTCGCGTATGGCTGCGGGTATCAAAATCCGTCCGTTTTCTGACATGGCTATGGAGGTCATAGTTTTACCTTTGTTGCTTTCGCTGTCTTTTTTATATGTCTCAATGTTCATTTTGATAATTCTGTCATAATTTATAAAAATGTCAATTAAATAAAATAAGTCAATTAATCTTATAAAGTCAAATCATGCTCGCTAAACGAATCATCCCCTGCCTAGACGTCACCGGTGGCCGCGTCGTCAAAGGCGTTAATTTTCTTGAGTTGCGCGACGCCGGTGACCCAGTCGAAATCGCCGCACGTTACAACGAACAGGGCGCGGACGAGCTGACGTTTCTCGACATCACCGCCACGAGTGACGCGCGGGACATGATTTTTCACATCATTGAGGCAGTAGCTTCGCAGGTGTTCATTCCTTTGACGGTCGGTGGTGGCGTGCGCACGGTGGACGATGTGCGGCGTTTGCTTAACGCCGGCGCAGACAAAACCAGCTTCAACTCAGCCGCCATTGCCAACCCGGACGTGATTGCCGATGCATCCGCCAAATACGGCGCGCAATGCATTGTGGTGGCGATAGATGCGAAGCGACGTTCCGTCGCGGACGCGAAACGGCTCGTGAACGGTATCGAAATCGGCGCTGGCTGGGATGTTTACAGTCACGGCGGTCGTAAAAACACGGGTTTGGACGTGGTGACGTGGGCCAAAGCCATGGCCGAGCG
The DNA here is from genome assembly GCA_043764955.1 of Polaromonas sp. Classification (GTDB taxonomy): domain Bacteria; phylum Pseudomonadota; class Gammaproteobacteria; order Burkholderiales; family Burkholderiaceae_C; genus Aalborgiella. The sequence goes on along the minus strand of JAYUJX010000075.1, from coordinate 3,713 downwards.
CGGCGCTGGCGAGATTTTACTCACCAGCATGGACAGAGACGGCACCAAATCCGGCTTTGACTTGGACTTGACCCGCGCGGTCAGTGACGCCATCAGCGTGCCGGTGATTGCCTCTGGCGGCGTCGGTAATTTGGATGATTTGGCCAATGGCATCATTCAAGGTGGCGCAGATGCTGTCTTGGCTGCTAGTATTTTTCATTATGGTGAATATACGGTCGGGCAAGCCAAGCAGCGCATGGCTGAGCGTGGGATTCCTGTTCGTTTGTAATGCTATGTTTGTAGCGCTCTGCTTGCAAAGTAAGATTGACCGGAATATAATTTTGTAATTACCGTAATTACATATAAAAGCCATGCAAACAGCCGCCCCTGAACTTCACTCACAACCCCCATCCATCAACTTAAAGCTCGTACCCATTGGTAATTCATTGGGTGTGCGCTTGTCGCGCCCATTGCTTAGCAAATACGGAATGGAGGGTGCGGTGATTGCAGAGCAGCGGCCTGAGGGGATTTTGTTGCGGGGGGCTAACACTAACAAGGCCACTTTGGAGCAAACTTTTACCGAAATGGCAGCGGCGCAAGAGAATTGGGATGATTTTGATGCCGTGAGCAATGATGGCTTGGATAAGCTGGTTTGGTGATTGCTGTCATCCCATGCCAAAACCCAACATTCAACCATCCATTCAACGCTACCACCTGTATTGGGCAAACTTAGACCCCACGCAGGGCAGTGAAATAGCCAAAACGCGACCTGTGCTGGTCGTCAGCCCTGACGCAATGAATAAACGCGTTGATACCGTGGTGGTTTGCCCACTGACGAGTCAGTTGCACCCAACATGGGCAAGTCGTGTCCAATGCGAATGTGCTGGTAAGCCTAGTGAAATAGCGATAGACCAAATCCGCACGGTAAGCAAGCATCGCTTGCAAAAGCAGATTGGCAAAATTGATGCGCCCACCGCTGCGCAGGTGCGTGAGGTGATTGGCTTACTGTATGCAACGGTTTAGCTAGCTTTGACTGCTTACAATCAGTCATATGCAAGAAGCCAAAAACTCGGTAAATAACTGGATAGAAGAAGTGAAGTGGGACGCCAATGGCTTAGTCCCTGTGATTGCCCAAGAAATAGGCAGCAACGATGTGCTGATGTTCGCTTGGATGAACCGCGAAGCCCTGCAAAAGACAGCGGAACTGGGGCGGGCGGTGTATTTCAGCCGCTCGCGCAACAAATTGTGGTTCAAAGGCGAAGAGTCCGGCCACATCCAAACCGTGCATGAGCTGCGACTGGATTGTGACAACGATGTGTTGTTGATGAAAGTCACCCAAACCGGCCACACGCCGGGTTTGGCCTGTCATACTGGCAGACACAGCTGTTTTTTCAGTCTTTACAAGGATGGGGCGTGGATAATCACCGAGCCGGTCTTGAAAGACCCTAAAACCATCTATAAGTAAGCCATCTGCAAACCAGTATTAAATTAATAAGCGCATGACTTCAAACGATTCTCTTGACCAACTTGCCCGCGTGCTCGAATCACGCAAAGGCGGTGACCCTGACAGCAGCTACACCGCCCGTTTGCTGCACAAAGGGCCAGATACGTTCTTGAAAAAAATTGGCGAAGAGGCGACTGAGCTGGTGATGGCTTGCAAAGATGCTGATTACGGTGGTGACAAGTCAAAAATAATCAGTGAAACCGCTGATTTGTGGTTTCACAGCATGGTGGCACTGGCGCATTACGGTTTGTCGCCACAAGATGTCATCGCCGAGCTGGACAAGCGCGTTGGTACCAGCGGGCTGGAAGAAAAAGCGTCGCGCAAAGCGAAAGATCGTGAAGTTAATGAATCTAAAGGAGTGCATCCATGAGCAAGATAGATGAAGTGATTGACGTAACTGTCAAAACGACAAACGCAGCCATAAACGTTGTAAGCGAAAAGGCCGAGGATCTCAAAACAGTGGGTTGGGTCAGCTACTTATTGCATTTGATTGTGGCTGTAGCCGCCGTCGTGCCAGGTGCAAACGTGGGTGTGGCTTTGCTTGTCATCGCTTTGGTCATCGATTTGGTGAAAAAGGGTGATGCTGCTGGCACATGGCAGGAGAGCCATTTTGCATGGCGCATTCGTACCGTCATTTGGGCGGGTATTTTGTATGTGGTGACATTCCCCTTGTTTTTATTGCTGTGGGTGCCAGGTGCGATTGCTTGGGCGATCATTTCAATTTGGTTCTTGTACCGCATCGTGCGCGGCATGGTTGCGATGAATAACAGCCAAGCAGTTGGCATCTAAATTTATTCGGAGCTAAAAGTTCGCCAATGCATCACGACGAAAATTGCCTTTTTTGCAAAATCGTAGCGGGCAAAATCCCTTCGCGTAAAGTTTACGAAGATGACGAAATCTTTGCCTTTCACGATATTCATCCGTGGGCGCCAGTTCATTTTTTGATCGTGCCTAAGAATCACATTGAGTCATTGGCGCAAGTTGATGCAACGAATGTTGATTTATTGGGTCGAATGATGGTGTTAGCGCCTAAACTTGCGTTGCAAGAAGGTTGCAGGCCATATCCTGAAGGCGGTTTTCGAATTGTTTCTAATACAGGCGCTGAAGGCGGACAAGAGGTGCACCACATGCATTGGCATGTCATGGGTGGGCCAAGGCCTTGGCTGCGAGGGTGACTGTGGTTTTGTATTTCAGCGCTTAGAATCTAGGCATTGAGAAATTTGGTTTCAATATAAGTTTAAGTCAATAATTTTTAGGAGTTCATCATGGGTTCATTTTCAATTTGGCATTGGCTGATCGTTTTGTTGATTGTCGTCATGGTGTTTGGCACTAAAAAGCTGAAAAACATGGGTGGTGATTTGGGTGGAGCTGTGAAAGGCTTTAAAGATGGCATGAAAGACGGCGGTGCTAGCGCTGAAGACAAGCCTGCCGCTCAGGTTACGGGTTCTGCTGCTGATGCTGCTAAAACCACGATTGATGTCGAAGCCAAACAAAAGCTGTAAAAGTTCCGATTTACAGTGTTTGATTTAGACATCTCAAAAATAGCGATCATTGGTGCGGTGGCCTTGGTCGTCCTTGGGCCAACGAAGTTGCCAGTCGCGGCACGTACGATAGGTAAGCTGCTGGGTAAAGCGCAGCGGTATATTGCAGATGTCAAGGAAGAGGTGAGTAAATCTATTGAGCTGGATGAGCTTAAAAAGATGAAAGATACCATGCAAGAAGCAGCGAGCGATGTCGAAAATACGATTCACACGGGTGTCACAGACTTTGAAAAAGACTGGAAAGACGCAACAAGCGAAGCTGGCTCATCCAGATCAGATGCCGACATTAACGCCTATACGAGCTACCCAACATATTCACACCCCAAGAAAAAGTGGCGGGTGAAACAAGGAGTAGTACCAAATTGGTACAAAGCGCGCACTGGCGTGCGTACCAAGGCCATGTCTGGCGCAGCACGCGTTGCAAAATTTCGCCCAGTCAGATTAGCCTGATGCCAACCACAAACTTGCCATATAACAATATGGCGAGTTCACAAGATTAAGTTAAAAACCTCATGGCTGACGACAAAGAAAAAGTAGACGAACTAGCTGGGACTGAGCAACCTTTTGTCCAGCATTTGGTGGAGCTGCGAGATAGGCTTATCAAGATTGTCATTGCCATTGCCGTGGTGGCGATTGGCTTGGCTTTGTATCCTGGGCCTGCGGCTTTGTACGACATCATGGCCGCACCC
>JAYUJX010000074.1:0-8821 GCA_043764955.1 Polaromonas sp. | reverse complement strand
ATATATAGGCAAAGTTGATTTTGGGTATTCTGATAACAACTACACGACTTTCAAAGCTGCCAGCAACCCTAATTTGGTCGCTTTTGGCAGCAACGATGGCGTGTACAGGCTCATTGATGGCGCCACGGGTGTTGAAAAACTTGCTTTCTTCCCGCAAGAAACATCTAAGGAGTTGTACAAACTATCTGCCGTTGATTACACGCATCAATACTACGTAGATGGACCATCTTCGTTTGGACATGTCCGTGCGAGTGGCTCATCTCCTTGGAACTCAGTCCTTGCGTCCAGCGCTGGTGCAGGCGGCAAAACACTTTTTGCATTAAACACGTCTGTGACTGATTTTGCAAACAATGCTTATTTATGGGAAATTAACAGTAGCCACGCCACACTTGGCAGCTTGATTGGCAACATCACAAATAAACCATTGGTTGGGCAGTTAACCAACAACACTGGCGCCGTTTTGGTCGGCAACGGACCCAACAGCACGTACGACAAAGCCAGTTTGTTTGTGATCAACGCTATGACAGGTACAGTGATTCGCTCATGTAAGCCCACTGATTCTGCCAATGCAAATGGCAACGGCATGACATCAGTTGCGACTTTATCTCTAAACAATGATGGAAAGATAGACTATGTTTATGCTGCAGATTATCTGGGCAACATCTGGCGTTTTGACCCCAATCAATTTAATTGTGATGCAGGCATCAATGCTCACAAAATCTTTTCAGCCAAAGATGCAGCTGGCAAAGCGCAAGCCATCACTGGCGAGCTGACAGTTGTGAAAGCGCCTGCTGGCAAAACGGGTTATATGGTTTTGTTTGGCACAGGTAAGTATGCAACATCAGCTGACATCACAAATACCGACACTCAATCGCTGTATGGCGTGTGGGATGATCTAAGCAGTACAGCTAGTTTTACGCGCGGCAACCTGCTGAACTACCCACTAAGCACTAAAAACAGCAACAACACCCGTGATGTTGCCAGCCTAGCAGATGTCAATGGCGGCAAAGCTTGGTATGAAGCCTCGGCTACTGGCGCGCCTAGTACGCTCAAAGGGTGGAGAATTGACCTAAGCTGCAGTGGTTGCCCGGCAGGGGAGCGTTTTGTAGACAAAGCGGCCATCGCTGGCTCTGAAACTGCGCCTGTTGCATACTTCTTATCCTACGTGCCCAGCTCTGACCCTTGTAAAGTAGGCGGTGGCGCATGGGTTACTGGTATAGACCCTCTGTCGGGCGCGAAAACAAAAGCTTATGCCACGATAGACCAAAACAGTACCTTCGTAGAAGGCGCAACACCACGGGGCTTGTTTATTGTTAAAACAGAAACGGGTTCTGGGTCTTCAGCTAAAACGGCAGAATACCTCTACGTGGTCAATAACGACCCAGATGCTCCTGATGCAGCTGGATTTGGCGTGAAAAAAGGTGGTAACACGGCAGGGCCAGATGGCAGCGGTACAGGCAGTACGGCGATTGAAATTACGCCGGCCCTACCACCTAGCTTGACACCAAATCTTTTACGCCGTCAAGTATGGCGTCAATTACAGTAAGTTGGACTTATCAATGAAAACTAAGCACACTTTTAAATCGCATGGCTTCACTTTGATTGAGATGATGATTACAGTCGCTATCATCGGTATATTGGCTGCGATAGCTTACCCAAGCTATGCGCAGTATATGCAGCGCGCGTGGCGGGCAGATGCCCGTACGGTTATGCTTGAAAATGCGCAATTTATGGCGAAGATTTATTCTCAAAACCTAACCTATCAGCCGGGTGGCGTAAACCCGACTTTAGCAAGATCCACCTCAGAAGGTAGCAAGTACGGTATCGTTTTATCAGGTGCTTCCGCCACTGCATACCTGCTCACTGCGACCCCAGCAGGATGGACAGACTCAAAATGTGGCACGCTCACTATCGATCAGAATGGATCAAAATCTGCTACAAAAACAGGCTTATCAACTGCGCAAAAAACCGAGTGCTGGACAAGCTAAACGACTGTTAGTCACTATTGAATCAAAATTATCTTCAGCTAGCACTTGATTTAGCAAGCTCAGCTACTGCCATATCGCCACCTAATCCCCCCGTCGGTTGCGCCTTAATCTCTCTAACTGGTAAGATTATTGGTCAAGGTCACACCCAAGCTGTAGGCGGTGCACATGCTGAGGTGATGGCAATAAGGGATGCTATTGCGCGTGGTGAATCAAGCGTTGGCGCTACCGCTTACGTCACTTTAGAGCCCTGCTCGCATTTTGGTCGTACGCCACCATGCTGCAATGCGCTGATTGAGGCTAAAGTTGCCAAAGTCGTCATCGCCCTCCTCGACCCGAACCCATTGGTTGCAGGCAAGGGTGTTGAATTGCTGAAAAAAGCGGGCATTGTGGTTGAAGTTTTACCTATTGACCATGCGGTAGCAATCGCTGCAAAAGAGCTGATGATTGGTTTTTTCAGCCGGATGGTACGCAAAACACCTTGGGTGAGGCTGAAGATAGCGGCATCACTAGATGGAAAAACAGCTCTTTCTAACGGACAAAGCCAATGGATTACCTCTCAGGAAGCTCGTGACGACGGGCATGTGTGGCGCGCCCGCGCGGGCGCGATTTTGACGGGTGTTGGAACAATACTTGCAGATGACCCAATGCTAGATGTTCGGGCAGTGCCCACACAGCGCCAACCACATTTGGTGATTGTGGACAGCGCGTTGCGGACGCCTGTAACAGCAAAGCTTTTTACTATAAATAATATAGCTGCTCAGGCAACAAATATGCCGACTAGAGGCATATTTATCTACACAAATTCGGATGATTTAGAGAAACAAATAACTTTAGAACAGCTAGGCGCGACTGTTATTCATCTACCCAGCTCCGAAACCTCTGACTCCGAATCCTCAGACAAGGTTAATTTAAGACTAATACTGCAAGATTTGGCTAAACGAGAGATCAATGAGCTTCACGTCGAGGCGGGAGCAACCCTGAATGGTGCACTGATTTCAGCGGGCCTGGTCGATGAATTTTTGATTTATCTCGCCCCAAAACTGCTTGGAATCGGGCGGGGTTTGGCTGATTTTGAGTTGCTAGGCGATCTGTCTAAAGCAACCACAATCGATTTTCAATCCATTGAAAAAGTCGGGCCCGACCTGCGCATATTAGGCAGAATCCCCCAGCGTGACTGCTTTTAGGGCAATTTAATGCGAAAATAAAGGTATGTTTACTGGAATCATCACCGGTGTGGGGCGCATCGTCGCCATTCACGCCATTCACGCCATTCACGCCATTAGCGCCATCAGTTCTTTAGAAACCTCTACCGACTCATCGTTCGGAAAGAGACTAACGATCAGCACCCCCGCAGCTTATTTAGATGACGTTGGTTTGGGCGACAGCATCGCCATCAACGGCGCTTGCATGACGGTAACTTCGTTTGATATTACTGCAAACCAATTCACTATCGACATTTCTGCAGAATCACTCCTTAAAACCGCTGGACTAACCGAACTTGGTACGGTTAATCTAGAAAAAGCTTTACGTGCGCATGACCGCCTGGGTGGGCACATTGTGTCTGGTCACGTCGATGGCGTGGGTCATATCAGCTTTTTTGAACCAGTGGGTGAAAGCTGGGAGCTGCGCATCACTTGTCCACCGGAGTTGAGTAAATTCATGGCATACAAAGGCTCTATCACGGTGAATGGCGTGAGTTTAACGGTGAACCGAGTCGTGGATTCAACGTTGAATGGCAAGCTAAGTACAGAATTAAGCATCAACTTGATTCCCCACACGATTGAAAACACCGCGCTTGGCAGCTTAAAAGCTGGCGCTGGTTCAATGGTCAATTTAGAAATCGATACCGTTGCCAGATACGTGGAACGAATGCTTAGTTTTGAAAAACTAGCTGCTCAGACCCTTTAAATATTGAACACCATCTCCACGAAAGATCCCATCATGACAGCACTTTCCATTGTTCAAACAAAAAGCATTGTTCCCGTGAAAATCTCGCCCGTTGAAGACATCATTGCAGACATGGCTGCCGGAAAAATCGTCATTTTGGTTGATGAAGAAGACCGCGAAAACGAAGGCGATTTGGTTCTAGCCAGCGATTTTGTTACCTCTGATGCTATCAATTTTATGGCACGCTTTGGCAGAGGTTTGATTTGCCTAACTCTGACCAAAGAGCGCTGCGAGCGTTTGCAGCTGCCACCCATGGCAACGCGCAATGGCGGCAAATACTCTACCGCATTTACCGTGTCAATTGAAGCGGCTGAGGGTGTGACGACGGGTATTTCTGCGGCCGACCGCGCCATAACGGTACAAGCGGCTGTTGCCAAAAACGCGACAGCACATGATTTGGTGCAACCTGGCCACATCTTCCCACTGCAAGCAGTAGATGGCGGCGTGCTGATGCGCGCTGGCCACACAGAAGCTGGCTGTGACTTGGCGCAACTGGCCGGCTGCTCACCCAGCGCTGTTATTTGCGAGATCATGAAAGATGACGGCACCATGGCGCGCTTGCCTGATTTGCAGTTGTTTGCAGCGGAGCATGGTTTAAAAATCGGCACGATTGCTGATTTGATTGAACACCGCAGCCGCACTGAGTCATTGATTCAAAAAATAGGAACACGTACGCTGCACACGGCGTACGGTGAATTCACCGCGCATGCTTTTCAAGACAAACCGAGCAGCGGTGTACATTTGGCATTGGTCAAAGGCAACTGGCAGCCGCAAGACACCGTGTTGGCGCGCGTGCATGAGCCGCTGTCTGTGATTGATTTGCTCGATCAAGGTCGCACCATGCATTCATGGAGTTTGGACGAAAGTTTAAAACGAATCAACGATGAGGGGCGCGGCGTCATAGTGTTGCTCAATTGCGGCGAGAGTGCGACACAATTGCTAGCACAATTTGAAGGCACAGCCCGCCCCGCGCAAGCGCCAGAGCGCGGCCGCATGGACTTGCGCACATACGGTATTGGCACACAAATATTGCGCGATTGTGGCGTCAAGAAAATGACGCTTTTAGGTAACCCACGCCCTATGCCCAGCATGGTGGGCTACGGTGTTGAAGTAATGGGTTATTTGCCCAAAGTTAAATAGCTCAATCGCAAAGTAAAGCAATTAAACATATTCACAGAAAAACAAAAAAAAGGAATTCTTATGTTTGGCGTAGATGTCAAAAACAAAGGCACATTGAATGTGTCTGACCACAGACTAGATGGCAAAAAGCTTTACATTGGTATTGTTCAAGCGCGCTTTAACGAAGGTATCACCAATGCGTTGGCAGAAGCTTGCAAAACTGAGCTCCTCGCATTGGGCGTCTTGGAGAAGCACATTGAACACCACTCAGTACCAGGCGCATTAGAGGTACCTGTAGCCTTGCAAGCTTTGGCTGAAAAAAATGAGTTTGATGCTTTGATCGCTATTGGCTGCATCATACGTGGCGAAACCTATCACTTTGAGCTGGTAGCCAACGAGTCAGGCGCAAGCATTTCACGTCTTGCTTTAGATTACAAATTACCAATTGCGAATGCGATTTTGACTGTGGAAAATACAGCCCAAGCGCAGGCGCGACAAACCATCAACGGTATTGAAGCCGCCCGTGTTGCTGTGGAAATGGCAAATTTACTGAATACATTGTCATGATTCTCCCGAATACACCAAATACTTTTGCCCCAAAACCGTTTGTAGCTCAAAGTCTCAGCACTGACAATACGTCTGACAGCAAAACGAAAAGCGCTGCTTCTGGCAAGCGCCCTCCCCGTCAGGTACGCACTGGCGTCACCAGCACAGGCGCACGCAAAGCGGGCAGCAAATCGGTACGCAGCCGTGCACGCGAATTTGCATTGCAAGCGCTGTATCAACACTTGGTGGGGCGCAACGATGCAGATTCGATTGACATTTTTACCCGTGACTTAGCCGGTTTTAGCAAAGCCGACACGACGCATTACGATGCTTTGATGCACGGATGCATCGAACAAGCAACTGACCTAGACGAACTTATTTTGCCTTTCCTAGATCGCCCGTTGGCTGAAATTTCCCCGATTGAGCACAGCGTGATGTGGATTGGCGCTTACGAATTCAAGCATTGTTTGGACGTGCCGTGGCGCGTCGTCATCAACGAATGCATTGAACTTGCCAAAGAATTTGGCGGTACGGATGGTCACAAGTATGTGAACGGTGTGCTCAATGGCTTGGCTTCAGAACTGCGTGCGCGTGAAGTACAAGCCGACATTGCTAGTGGCAAAGTCAACGTAGTTACTGATTGATTTTGAGATAAATTTTGAGATGCATTTTCAAAAAAACTAAAAACTAAAATACTGCAATATAAACATGCAAATATCGAATCGCGCCCAGCGCATTGAGCCTTTTTATGTGATGGAAGTGGCCAAAGCGGCGCGATTATTGGGTGATAAGCTACTCAATACAGACCGCCCCATGCTTTATTTGAATGTTGGGGAACCAGATTTCACAGCGCCACCACTGGTGCAAGAGGCTGCCATTAACGCCGTTAAAGCTGGCAACACCCAATACACACAAGCCAGCGGCATGCCTGAGTTGCGCGAGCGGATTAGCCATTGGTATAAACAACGTTTCAATGTCGATATTCCCGCTACCCGCATCGTTTTGACTGCGGGTGCATCTGCAGCACTGCAGTTGGCATGTTTAGCGTTGATTAATTCGGGTGATGAAATCTTAATGCCAGACCCCAGCTACCCGTGCAACCGCCAGTTTGTCAGCGCGGCAGATGGCGTGCCGGTGATGATTGCGACGACTGCGGCTGAGCGCTTTCAACTCAGCGCAGCCAAAGTTGAGGCAGCTTGGCAGACGGGTAAAACACGTGGTGTTTTGTTAGCCTCACCGTCCAACCCCACAGGCACATCTATTCACCCTGAAGAAATGCTCCGCATTCACAGCTATGTGCAAAAACAAGGCGGCGTCACGCTGATTGATGAAATTTATCTTGGCCTGAGCCATGACGATACCTACGGTCAAACTGCACTGGGTTTGGATGACCAAGTGATCAGCATCAACAGCTTCTCAAAATACTTCAACATGACAGGATGGCGGCTGGGTTGGCTGGTCGTGCCAGAAGCCTTAGCACCGGTCATTGAACGTATTGCGCAAAATCTGTTTATTTGTCCAAGCACGGTGACGCAGCATGCGGCGATGGCGTGCTTTGAAGCTGCATCTATTGCCGAATATGAAAAGCGCAGAGCAGAATTCAAAGCCCGCCGTGATTATTTCATTCCAGCATTACAACAGCTAGGCTTTGACGTACCCGTTATGCCAGATGGCGCTTTTTACGCATGGGCAGATTGCTCTAAAATATGTAGCAAATTAGGTATCAAAGACAGTTGGAATTTGGCTTATGACATCATGCACAGAGCGCACTTAGCAGTGACACCTGGACGTGATTTCGGCACATATGAGACGGCCAAGTTCATCAGATTTTCTACAGCCAACTCGTTGCCACAGCTAAAGCAGGCGATTGAAAGATTACGCGTGATGTTGGCTTAAGCATTTTTGTAAGCGCACCTTTATGCAACTTCAAAATACAACTTGTAACTTAGTCACACGCGCTTTGCTGAACTAATCGACCAAACAGCCCTCACAATCACAATTTCTACTGAAACATGAACCAAGACCTCTCCATCCTGCAACTCATTCTTCATGCCAGCTTTGTGGTTCAGCTGGTTATCGCACTCCTGATGACGATTTCAGTGGCCAGCTGGGCGGCCATATTTCGCAAATACTTTGCATTGAAACGCGTCATGCGTTTGAACGACGAATTTGAAGCAGATTTTTGGTCAGGTACCAGCTTGAATGAACTAGCCAGCGCAGCAAAGAAGAATGATCCCAACGCTGGTCCCATGGAACGTATTTTTGCCAGCGGTATGCGCGAATACCAAAAACTGCGCGAACGCCGTATTGACGACAACAGCGCCTTGCTTGATGGTGCTCGCCGTGCGATGCGCGCGAGTTTTCAGCGTGAGCTGGATGCCATAGAAACCAACTTGTCTTTCCTTGCATCCGTTGGCTCTGTATCGCCCTATGTGGGTTTATTTGGTACGGTTTGGGGCATCATGCATTCGTTTACCGGTTTGGCTTCTATGACGCAGGTCACTTTATCAACTGTGGCTCCAGGCATTGCTGAGGCGCTTGTGGCCACTGCCATTGGTCTATTCGCGGCGATTCCGGCTGTGGTGGCGTACAACCGGTTTGCGCACGATATTGACCGCATTGCTATCAAGCTGGAAACCTTCATCGAAGAGTTCTCCAATATTTTGCAGCGCAATTTAAGCGCGAAAGTGGCGAGCTAATCCATGGTTGCCACCGTTTCGCGCGATAGTGGAAGAGGAAGAGGCAGGCGCACCATCAATGAAATCAACATGGTGCCTTTTATCGACGTGATGCTGGTTTTGTTGATCATCTTTATGGTCACCGCACCGCTGATTTCGCCCAGTGTGATTGATTTGCCCAGTATTGGAAAAGCCAATAAGCAACCTGATAAGGTCGTTCAAGTCATTATCTCTTTGAGTGGAAAATCAGCTGAAATAATTGATTCAACCGGCGTAAAATTTAAAGATATTGCTATTAAAAATATAGCAAATATTGTTAAAGAGAAACAAAAAGGCGATGCAAAAATACCCGTCGTTATCAGCGCTGACAAAACTGTGAATTATGCAACTGTAATTGATGTCATGAATAGCATGCAAAAAGCGGATATTCAGCGAGTTGGCTTATCCGTACAACTTGCAAAGTAGCACTTTTGAAGTCATCGCATTTGATTAAATCATTGAATCAAGTATGTCTTTAGCCTCCGACCGCCCCGAATTCACCCC
>JAYUJX010000073.1:0-2373 GCA_043764955.1 Polaromonas sp. | reverse complement strand
GCTGCAGCGGATGCTGCAGTAAAAACAGCATCTCCGACTGTGCTTGCGCCCAAAGCAACTCTTGCCCCTGCCGGTGTGCCAGAGCCGCCAAATAAGTTGCGGTAAGCCAAAATAAACTTGCGCTGAGCTTCTCTAAACGCGCCCTTGTTGGGCGTGCCACCCGAGCCGCAAAGCTCGGATTCGGTTGGAGGGATTAATGTTGGCATTATTGTCCTAGGAAAATTGATGGAAATTGAGCAACAGCGCACCAGTTCACACGAATAGTGACGCTGGCTGCGCACTTGATCTGCATGGTTGTGCTGGTGTAAGACCCTGCAACCGCTGCTATTGGTGACATAGAAGCTGCATCGCCGAGCGAAACTATGGCAAACAGTGCGTCTTGTGCTTGACCAGTTCTTGCAAAAAATTGCTCAGGAAATGTGATCGTTGCCAAGCCAGATGCATTTGTTGTCACGACACTGCTGCCCATTTGCATTTGATTATTAAGGCCCAATAAAACTTTTATATTTATCGGGCTGGCCGCAATAGAGCCGGCACCAAGCAGTTTTGCCAATGCCAGTTCATTTACAACGCCAAAAACACCTCTACCCAGCGAGCTTGCACCAAGTGCTGTTTGCGCGTCGCTGTTCGTGCCAGAGGTGCCTAGCTTCTCAGCCAGAAACTCACGTAAATTGCGAATACCGGCGCGAAAAACGTCACTGGTGGGGTTGGGGCCGGCTCCGGCTAAGTCGGCTTCGGCAGGTAATGGAGTTGGCATGGTTAATATCCTTTCAAGGTGAAGTCACCACTCGCGCCAACCACGGCCACCAAACTGGTATTAACAGCGGTGACCACAGGGGCGAGTGGGTTGGTTTTGTTGGTCAAAATATTTACAGCGCCACTGTTGCCTGATTGTAGCGTTGCTTGTATGCCTTTGATGACGGTAAACGGTTTGGTGTACGGCAACACTGTGCCGCCAATAGCCATAGGCAAGTTGTCAATGGTTTCTTCGATATCCGGCGCATCAATAACAAGTGTGAAAGCATTAACACGCCCTTGCACCTCACCAGAGCCAATGGTGATACGGAACTGGTAAGTGTTTTGCTGCGCCGTGATTTGCCCAGGCCACAATTGCCACGGGCTTTCTTCGCCAAAAAATGGGTCAGTGTCTGGCAAATAAATGGCTTCAAACTCATCGCCACCAAAGACCGGCTCTTGGCTTCCGATGCGATATTCAATCAACAGCGCTGTGCCTGCGTAGTCCATCAGAATCGTCAAAAAACTGCCTGCCAAGCCGCTGTTGATCGGTACGCGCTCTGTCTCATATTGCATAGCCGTGTATTGGCTGGCTGGGTAAAAAGGCTGCAAGCCAGATGGGTACATTGGTTGGTTTCCGGCCGGGTAAAACCCAGTCGATGAGGCCGCAATCAATGCGCCCGAACTAAGGGTGCAGCTCGTCAACGTGCCAATAAATGCAGGGTGAAAATTCAGCGTTTCCACAACGTTGGCAATCGCCGGATCGCCCAAGTCGGTATACAAAGGCGTTGCCAGCACAGACTCATTGCCCGTGGTGTCAACCGCCTTGATCAACACTGTAACCGCACCCGCTGGCCGCAACGTCCAGTCAAACGGGCTTTGGGTAATCACACCGTTGTTGATTGGCGTGGCGTTGCTCCACGCGGAATTGCTGCCGTAGTTAAAACGCAGCGTGTAGCCGGCAAGGTCTAAGATATTGATTGGCGACCAACTCAGCACCGCGCCATCGATACCAAAGCCTTGCACATCAGGCGGCGGCTCAGTCTTGCCCACCACCACATGCGTCAACACCGTCGTAGGCGTGCCGCGCCGTCCTAGCTGGCTAATGGCGCGACCCCGCAGGTTGTAGCTCACACCATCTTCTACGGGTTGAATGTACAAAGTGGTGGCGTTGCCGGCACAGGGTGCGGCGTTGAGCCAAGGGCCGGCACCACTGCCCGTGTCTGCCTTGCGGTATTGCCACTCAATTTGGCCGCCGTTTAGCACAAAGTAGCTGGTCACTGCACTCCAGCGCACACGGATGCGGCTGCGCACCGTGCCGTCAGTGTCGATCACCAAGTTGACTGTGCCAGAGTCAATTACCACGTTTTGCAGCGCTGCCACGGTCAGATCAACATTGACATTGATGTTTGGAATCTCGACAGGTTGGTTTACTAGTAAGTAGTTCCACGCCCAAACAGACGGGCCAGTTTCTTGCAAAAAGTATTCAACCGCATAGCCGTTAAAAATCCGCTTGCGAACTTGAAAAACCTTGTTGCTGTAGCCAAACTCTGCCAGGCTAAGCGTCACTGTTTGCAGCGGGCTGCTGTTGTAGGCTTTCAGGTTGCAAATTAAATTGACGCCCAACTGCTGGCGGGC
>JAYUJX010000072.1:0-2377 GCA_043764955.1 Polaromonas sp. | reverse complement strand
TTCCCTGGCATTAGATTCTGCTCGCCCGAACATCATGAACGAACCACCACGACAACGCGACGAGCCCGTGTTGCCTTTTTCGCGACTTGTGCGAATCTTCGCGTATGGCGTAACGATGATGGTAGGAACGCTGTCTGTTTTGTACTACGAACTACAGATTGGCCCAAAAGACCGCGCTTTGACGATAGCGTTTACCACCTTTGTCTTGTTCCAGTTTTTTAATGTGTTCAATGCACGTAGTGAAAAAGGTACGGCATTCAACGCCCAGTTCTTCCAAAACCGCATGCTCTGGACAGCCCTCATAGGCACGCTGCTGCTGCAGGCCTTGGCCGTGCATTGGCCAGTAGCTTCAAAGATATTCGGTACCACTGGCATGGTGTGGAAAGATTGGGGCATAGCTGCCGGTGTGGCATCTACAGTGCTACTACTAGAAGAAGCGCGTAAGCTGTGTTTTAGGGTGTTTTGTAAGCCACTGAAACCGTTGAAAGGCATAAAAATTATCTAAATCAACGGACTCGTCGCCCCCGTTTGATGATGCGGCACAGTCTGAAGCGTTTTCAACCACGGCATCACTGAGTTTCCCCAGATTTGGATGGTGGGCGCTAGTTGGGCGCGTTCGTTGACGCAGCCTAGGCGCAGGCCTAGGACTTTGGGGGTATCTGGCTCGGTGGCGTAGAGGTTGGTGCCGCATTCTCCGCAAAAGCCCTGAGCGCGGCGGTTGCCGCTGGCGGCGATTTTGACGTAGTGCTTGGGCTGTCCTGTCATTTTGACGTTTTCAACGGGAGTGGGAGCAACGGCTCTGAAGGGGGCACCTGAGAAGATTTGACAGTCCGCGCAGTGGCAGGCGATGATTTTGGCGGGGTCAATCAGGGCAGTGAATGAGATTGCGCCGCAGTGGCATTGGCCAGTGATGTTCATGTTTGCTCCTTTTTTATCGGATTCTTTCACCCTTTTTGCAAGCCTCTACCAATTTGGCAAACCTAGCCGCTCTGGTTTCAGCTCTTTTAACGGTGGTTATCAAGTGCAGCATGACTTTTTTGTAGCCGGGCGGGGTGGTTGCAAAGTAGGCCCAAGCGGTTTTTTTCGCGTTTGAAAGCTTGCAGTTCTTCGACCGAAAACTCGGCGGACTCGGTCTGTTCATGCGAGTAGATTCTGGATTTCAACTCTTTGCGGTGGGCGAAGGCGGCTGCGCCAGCAGGTGTCATGCGGCCTTGTTGCTGTAAGTCGTTGAATTTATTGATGTTTACAGCGCTCCAGATGGAGGTGGTTTTGCGCGGGGTGAAGCGGATGGTGTACGACGCATCGTCAATGCGCTTGCGTACGCCATCTATCCAGCCGTAGCACAGCGCTTCGTCAACGGATTCTGGCCACGTCATGCTTGGGTGGCCAGAATCTACTTTGTATAAGCCGACCGGCAATTCCAGCTTTGAGGCTACATGCGCGGCTAGCCAGTCGCTACAGTGCTCCGGGGTTTTGAAGTATTTTGGGGCTGACACGGCTTTTCAGGATGTCGAATAGTTAGATTTCACCAAATGTTGCTATATTTTTAATAGCATTAAAGTCAATAAAAACGGCGGCTAGATTGGTTTAAATGTCCCAAAGTGTCGTTGACTGTAGACCAAACTCTCACCGTCATGGCTGCCAAAATCTATCACACGGCCTATCAAAATATCGTGGTCGCCAGCGGTGACGACTTGCTCCAGCTGGCAGTCAAACCATGCCACTGCGCCTGAGATGAGCGGGTGGTACTGGGTTTTGCTGCGTTCCATCGGCACGTTATGAAAGCGGTCTGCCTGTGTGCCGTGGGTGAATTGCATGGCGACGGCTTGCTGGGGGCTGGCTAACACGCTGACCATGTAGCCACCGCTTTGGGTGAAGGCGATGTGGCTGAGCGATTCTTTGCGGATGCTCCACAGTACTAAGGCGGGGTCTAGCGATACGGTGCTGAAGGAGTTGCAGGTCATGCCGTAGTCTTGACCCTCAAAATGCGTGGTGACCACGGTGACGCCGGTGGCAAAGTGGCTCATGGCGTCGCGTAGTTCACGGGTCATGCTGCCACCACGCTCGCTGTATGCGTTGCCATCGATGAAGCCAGTGCAAGGTGAGAATGGTCGTTTGCAGAAGGATTTTTGGGTCGGTTTGACGGTGATAGGTTCGTTTGCATGCCTGCTGAGTATAAAACATCAACACCAACGTGATTCAGACGAATGACGTTGGGTTGATGGCAACAGCCTGCTATTTGTTGTTTTTGCGTTTGCGCAGCAGTTCTTCTTCCTCAAGCCGTAGTTCTTCTTCGGTGGTCGCCTTGTCTCTCGCCTGACCCTTGCCTTTGTCTGCGTTGGGTTTGGGTTTGGGTTGAGCAGCTTGCGGTTGTGGC
>JAYUJX010000071.1:0-2395 GCA_043764955.1 Polaromonas sp. | reverse complement strand
TTTTTTGCCATAGTTTCTGCGTGGTTGCCTGATTCGGCAGCAGCAAACGCTCACCCAGTGGCGCTAGCAAGGTTGCAGCAGGGTTGATGAGCAGAACGTAGCGACCACCCTGCCCTTGACCATTTTGGACTTGATCAGATTCATCCAATTTACCAACCCAATCTAAGCTCATCAGCGTTTGCAGGGGTGACTCTAGTTGCAGGTCGTCAACGCGGAGTTGTTTGGATAAAGCGTCAAGGTTCGCGCCACCGCCCTTTTTGGACAAAACTTGCAGTATTTCTAAGGCCAGCTGAAAGTTCCAACCCGCCGTATCGCCGCGTCTAGCAATACCGCTTTGCAAACTGGGCAAATAGGCAGCGACGACTGCGCCCAAAAGCACGATGACCCACGCGACGTAAATCCAAATAAGCAAAATCGGTACGGTGGCAAATGCGCCGTAAACGGCTGAAAAGGTGGGAACTTTGGCCAAATACCATGCCAGACCACGTTTTGCCAGCTCCAATCCCACCGCTGTGAACACACCACCCAAAAGCGCATGCGTCCAACGGACTTGGGTGTTGGGCACAAAGCGGTACATGGCGGCTAAGCCGGTGGCAATGACGACGAATTCCAGCATATCCAACAGCACTTTCACCCCGCCTGGCAGCACGGACACCCAACCTTTGGATGCCGACATGACGTAGGAGCTGAAAGTGAGGCTCGAACCCAACAACAGCGGCCCCAAGGTGAGCAGTGTCCAATACACAATAATGCGCCGCGCGAGGTGCCGCGTGGTGCGCACACGCCAAATATCGTTGAGCTTGCCGTCAATCGTCAAAATCATCATCAACGCAGACACTAAAAATGCCACAGCCCCCACCCAGCCGATTTTGCTGGCTTGGGTGGCAAATTGCCCCAAGTAACTGAGTACTTGGCGGGCGATATTGTCGGGAATCAAACTATCCACCAGCAGCTGCTGCAAACCGGTCTGCATCTTCGCAAACATCGGGAAAACGCTGAAAATCGCCAGCGCCACGGTGAACAAGGGCACGATGGAGATGATGGTGGTGAAGGTCAAACTGCTGGCGGTCAGCCCCAAATGGTCTTCTTTAAAGCGCTCGCGCAGCGTCAAAGCCGTGTTTTTCCACGGGAAAGTGAGCGCATCGCGCATAAAATCGTCAAACCACGCCTTCAATTTATCCATGCCGCTATCATGCCATTGGAAACCACACTTTTGAGTCGTTTTTGAGCCATTTTGTGAACCGTTTTTGAACACTTTTTTTATGATAAAACCCCAAATCCAACCGCAATTCCTCACCGCTGCCCCTCCCCAATATGTGACGGTGACCCGCATTGCCGCCGTCGGCAGCTTGCTCGGCCTGATGCTGCTGGGCTTGCTGTGGGAACTGTGGCTGGCACCGATTCGCCCAGGTGGCTCGCTTTTGGTGCTCAAAGTGCTGCCTTTGTGCATTCCGCTGGCGGGGCTGCTGAAAAACCGCATGTTCACCTACCGCTGGGTCAGCCTGTTTGTCTGGCTATACTTTATTGAAGGCGTGGTGCGCGCTTGGGGCGACAAAGCACCCAGTAACTATTTGGCGATGGTAGAAGTTGTGCTGTGTGTGATTTTGTTCACCGCCTGCGCGCTGCACGTGCGCCAGCGGTTGATTGCGGCGAAGGCTGCACAGGCGATGGCGGCTGCGCTTGGGGCGCATACCGATGTAAATAAAGACGTTTTGGCTTGACGCTTAGGCAACGCCTGCATACCCCCTACCGTTCGGACTGAGCTTGTCGAAGTCTTCAAAAACCCTTCGACAGGCTCAGGGCGAACGGCATTTTCTTGATTCATAATTTTAATTTTCCAATTCATAAATATAGGATTCTCATGGTTACTAAAAAAACTGCTCCTACGAAAACTTCAGTCAAAAAGATGAACGCCTTCTACGCCCAGTCCGGCGGCGTCACCTCGGTCATCAACGCCTCCGCCTGCGGTGTGATTGAAACCGCGCGTTTGCACAAGGACAAAATCGGCAAGGTTTATGCGGGTCGCAACGGTATCATCGGCGCATTGACGGAAGACTTGATCGACACCAGCAAAGAATCCGCCAGCAGCATCGCCGCCCTGCGTCAAACCCCATCTGGCGCGTTTGGCTCCTGCCGCTTCAAGCTCAAATCGCTGGAAGCCAACAAGGTCGAATACGAGCGCTTGATCGAGGTCTTCAAAGCGCACAACATCGGCTACTTTTTCTACAACGGCGGTGGCGATTCGGCGGACACTTGCTTCAAAGTCAGCCAGCTGTCTAAAGCCATGAACTACCCGCTGCAAGCCATCCACGTCCCCAAAACCGTGGACAACGACCTGCCGATCACCGACTGCTGCCCCGGCTTTGGCTCGGTCGCCAAATACGTGGCCGTGTCG
>JAYUJX010000069.1:0-8941 GCA_043764955.1 Polaromonas sp. | reverse complement strand
CGTGACAGGGACGCAAAAAACCGGCGTGTCCATGTATCAATGCTGGTGGCAGTAGCCCTTCTTGCACCAGAGACTGCTCGCCGTAAACATCGCCCAAGACACGATTCAGCAAAGTGGCTCTTTGTACCACCGCCGACTCGATCTCCGCCCACTCGTTTTGCGGAATGATCATCGGCAGCACATTCAGATCCCAAGGGCGCTGCTGCCCCATAGCGTCCCCATAAACGTTGTAGGTGACGCCGTTTTCTCGCACCTGCTGTTGCACAAACTCAAGCCGCTGATGCATGACTTCTGGTGCCTCTTGCGCTAGTCCATCCAGCATGGTGCGCCAATGTGCTCTTGGCTGATTATTTGCAACCAGCATTTCATTGAAGCAGGCTGGCGCCGCATGATAGTCGGCGAGAAGTTTATCCATTGAGTTGCGCATGCTTTTTAAGCTTAGCATGAGTAGCTTGACACCCCCTTATTATGCCTGCCAGCGCAAATCGAGTGTCATTGGAAAGCTTGGATTGAGATCTTCCTTGTACACAACCATCGGTCCCGGCGTGTGTCCGTGCGACCAAAACCGAGCAAAACGACGCGCCTCGGCTGCATTGGCATTCACGGGTGAATACTCTTCACTGCGTCCGCCTGGATGAACCACATGGTAAGTGCAGCCGCCGATAGCGCGACCACTCCAAGTATCGACCAAATCAAAGGTCAGCGGTGCCTGGATTTTGATGCTCGGATGCAAAGCCGACCATGGGCTCCAAGCACGAAAGCGAACGCCAGCTACATATTCGCCGGGAATGCCTGTTGGATGCAGTGGCAATTTACGTCCATTGCAAGTAATCACGTGCCGTCCATCGGTCAGGCCGCGCACCAGCAACTGCATGCGCTCCACCGACGAATCGACGTAGCGTGCAGTGCCACCGGCACTCATTTCTTCGCCCAGCACATTCCACGGCTCGATCGCCTGGCGCAACTCCATCTCCACGCCTTCATACACCACCGTGCCAAAACGGGGGAAGCGGAATTCAATAAAGGGATCGAGCCACTGCTCTTCAAATGCATAGCCCGCAGCGCGTAAATCTTTCACCACGTCGCGGATGTCCTGCGCCACGAAATGTGGCAACATCCAGCGGTCATGCAAGGCCGTGCCCCAGTGCACCAGCTTGGCTTGGTAGGGTTTGAGCCAAAAACGAGCCACCAGCGCGCGCAACAAGAGCATTTGCAACAAACTCATGCGCTCGTGCGGCGGCATCTCGAAGGCGCGGAACTCGACCAGACCTAGGCGGCCGGTCGGGCCATCGGGGGAATACAGCTTGTCGATGGAAAATTCTGAACGGTGTGTATTACCCGTCAAATCCACCAGCAGGTTGCGCAACAAACGATCCACCATCCACGGCTTGTCACCGGGGTGCATGTTCGGCAAGACCTGATCCATCTGCTGGAAGGCAATCGCCAGCTCGTACAGGTTGTCGTCACGGGCTTCATCTACCCGTGGAGCCTGGCTGGTCGGCCCGATGAACGTGCCCGAAAACAGATAGGACAGCGCCGGATGGTTTTGCCAATAGGTGATCAGGCTTTTCAGCAAATCCGGACGTCGCAGCATCGGGCTGTCTCCAGCGGTCGCCCCGCCTAGCGTGGCATGGTTGCCACCACCAGTGCCGGTATGGCGGCCATCGACCATGAATTTTTCTGTGCCAAGACGCGTCAAGCGGGCTTCCTCATACAGCGTCGTCATGTTGTAGACCAGCTCCTTCCAGCTGGCGGCCGGGTGGATATTGACCTCGATCACGCCTGGATCTGGCGTGACACTGAGCAGCTTGATGCGCGGGTCGCGCGGTGGCGCGTATCCCTCTATGCGCAGCTTCAGCTTCAATCTGGTGGCGGTATGCTCCACCACCGTGACCAGTGCCAAATAATCTTCGATGCGCTTGAGCGGTGGCATGAAGATATGCAGACGCCCCTCGCGCACTTGGACGCAGAGGCCGGTATGAATCACTTCGCGCGGTGCGGTTTGAGCCTCGACTGGCTTCGATTTGGCAGGGGCGGCGCTGTTTGTTTTGCCAGTTTTGTCCGCCGTTTTATCTATAGATTTATCAGGGTCAAGGCTGAGGGCAGCCCGTTTTTGAGCGGCAGCCAGCGCATCTCTCGGTGCGAACGGGTCAACATCGAACTCAACCGGCATCTCTTCAGGCTGTACCCATGGCAACGCGTTCAGCGGCAAACGTAGCCCCATAGGCGAGTCGCCATCAATAAGGTACAAATGCTCACGCTTGAGCGGCCAAGCGGAAGTGAGCCAGACAGTGCCCAAAGCGATGCGCGGATCAAAGTCTTTGGCTTTCAAGGGCAGAACATAGCCCACCACTTCGCCCAAACCTTGTCCTAACAGACGCGCCAGCCGTCGGCGCTCTTCCGATGCCTTCAGGTCTGCCTTGAGCGGGTCGAGGTTGTGCGGAAGCGCCTGCTCGCGCTGCGCCTGCAGCAAGACATCTTCGTAGGCTGGGATTTGACTGTTAGCCGGCAAACCCAAGGCTCTGACCAGTTCTGTACTGAAAGCGGCCGCTTCGGCAGGGCCATAGCCATCGGCCTGTTTTTCATCCGAGAACAAGGTGGCATCCAGCCACATCGGTTGCCCATCGATGCGCCAAAAGATGTTCAGCGCCCAGCGCGGCAAAGGCTCGCCCGGATACCACTTGCCTTGGCCATAATGCAGCATGCCACCCGGCGCAAAATGGTTTTTAAGACGATACATCAGCTCTCCCGCCAATTTTCGCTTGTCGTCGCCGTGTGCCAGCGTGTTCCACTGCGCCCCGTCCATGTCGTCAATGGACACAAAAGTCGGCTCACCGCCCTGCGTCAGGCGTACATCCTGCCGCTTCAGGTCAGCGTCAACTTGCTGGCCGAGCTTGTCAATTTTGAGCCAATCGGCCTCTGTGTAAGGCTTGGTGACGCGCGGATCTTCGTGGATGCGCGTGATGGTCATTTCATGGAAAAAGGTGACTTCGGCTTTGTCGGTAAAACCCGTCACTGGTGCGGCTGATGAGGGCATCGCGGTACAAGCCAGCGGAATATGACCTTCGCTGGCCAGCATGCCGGACGTCGGGTCCAGCCCAATCCAGCCTGCGCCTGGGATATACACCTCGGTCCAAGCGTGCAGATCGGTAAAATCGACTTCTGTTCCACTAGGGCCATCCAACGCCGCCTGATCGGCACGCAGCTGAATCAAATAACCCGACACAAAACGCGCTGCCAGCCCCATTTCACGCAAAATTTGCACCAGCAACCAACCGCTGTCACGACACGAGCCTGAGCGTTTTTCCAAAGTTGCCTCTGGGGTCTGCACACCTGGCTCCATCCTCAGCAAATACGCGATATCGCCCTGCAAACGCTGGTTAATAGCGACCAAAAAGTCGTTGGTCAACATGTCTTTTTTCAACACTTCGCGCCGCGCCATGGCGACCCATTCAGCCACCAAAACCCCCTGTTTTTCCGTTTTCAAATAGGCGCTGAGCTCTGCACTAAGCTGTGCTGGGTAACTGAAAGGGAAGTGTTCGGCGTATTTTTCAACGAAAAAGTCGAACGGGTTGATCACCGTCATGTCCGCCACCAAATCGACCGTGAACTCCAACTTGTCCGCTTTTTCCGGAAATACAAAACGGCCAATATAGTTGCCGTAAGGGTCTTGCTGCCAGTTGATGAAGTGCTCTTCAGGAGCGACGGTGAGCGAATACGACAAAATCGGCGTACGCGCATGCGGCGCTGGACGCAGGCGCACTTCATGCGGCGACAGCGAGATCAACCGGTCATACCGGTAACTTGTTTTGTGGTGCAGAGCAACGCGAATAGCCATTCAAATGTCCCGTTTAAGATCTATTGTTATCTGCAAATACAGGCTACTTAGCCGCTGCGCTGGTAGCGAAGCACTAATAATCAAGCAATTCTCATGCCGATATAGTAGCGGTTTGGTGCGTTTACATGCGGCAATTTCTGAAAAATCTCTCAAATACACCTTCAAATTGACCTATAGCCGGCGTAATTACTGCCTAAGTAGCTACTTATTTTGTAGCGCATGTCACATGTATGCATACTCAAACAGATTCCAATTTACAGATTCTGTTTGACAGAACATAACCTCTACCTGAGATTACTCATTAGCCTTCACTCTGTCATTCCCGCGAAGGCGGGAATCTATCGCGGCGCTTGTGGATTCCCGCCTTCGCGGGAATGACGGATCGAATGGGTACTTTTTCTTTATATTTATCGTAGGAAATTGACATGACAACCGAAATGACGACAGAATTATTGGATGAAATTCATCCCGGCGAGATTTTGCTGGAAGAGTTTATGAAGCCCATGCACATTACCGCGGGCAACAAGCTGCGGATATTGACGTGCCGCCTAGCCGCATCAGCGACATTGTGAATGGCAACCGCCCCATCACGGCAGATACCGCTTTGCGCCTGGGCTTGTTTTTCAAAATGGAAGAGCGGTTTTGGGTGAATTTGCAGGCCGAATACGACATCCGCATAGCGCGGCGCACCTTGTTTGCCAAAATTGTGCCTAGAATTCGCGTTTTTAATGAAACGGCACGACTGGCTGCTTAAAACTCTGAATTTACCCATTAAATACGCCTCTAGACAGCGTATTTACTGCCTAAACAGCTATTAAATCAATAGCAAAAATCGCATTAGATCGGTTTGATTTAACGTGCTACGCTCAGAAATGCCATGGCTGAGACGCGCAATTCGTTGGCTTCGCGGGGGTTTTGGCCTTCGATGGCGTTGGCGCGCTCGAACAGCGAGGTGGCGACGCTGGGGTAGCGGATAGGCGTGTTGTGCAGGGCTAAAACGATGAAAACAATGGCGGTGCTGATAAGTAAAAACATGGTGAACCTTGATCGAGTCGTGGAATGAGTCTTTCAGCTTCGGCACAAAGGCAAAAAGTGAACGAACACCTAGAATAAGGGTTTACCCTTGAATTTACTAGTCTAAGAGACTCTAAAACGTTCTTAAAGCCATGCAAATAGCGCATAACCTCCTGCTTCAGTTATTTTGCGCTACTTTCCGATGCAAAACTTCGAGAAAATCACGCCCAAGAGGTCATCTGATGTGAACTCACCCGTGATGGCTGACAATTCGTTTTGCGCTAAACGCAACTCTTCGGCGAGCAAATCTAGGGCTTGGGATTTCGCTTTGAGTTGCCCCTCCGCTAAGCTTAAGTGAGTGCTCACTTGTCGTAAGGCCTGAACGTGGCGCTCACGGGCGATGTAGACACCCTCGGCGGCTGGCTGCCAGCCGGCGACTTGGAGCAGGGTTTGGCGCAACTCGTCCAGCCCAGTGCCATGCTTGGCAGAAATAGTGATGTTGAAGTTTTTGGATTCGGCACTGGTAGATTGCAAGCCGCCGGGTTGAAAAGACCGTTCGGGTTGAGCCTGTCGAAACCCTTCGACAAGCTCAGGGCGAACGGTGTCAGCTTTGTTCCAAACATCGATGACAGGTACATTTTTAGAAACTAATTTGGCTATAGCCGGCGTAATCATTGCCTCATCAGCTATATATTTTGCAGCAATATCTGGTGTTTTGGTATCGTGCAAACGCTGCAAATCGTGTAAAAACAGCACCGCATCTGCACCTTCAATCTCAGCCCAAGCGCGTTCGATGCCGATTTTTTCGACCAGATCGACCGCTTCGTCGTTGTGGCGCAAGCCGGCGGTGTCGATGATGTGCAGCGGCACGCCATCGATTTGGATGGTTTGCTGCACTTTGTCGCGCGTGGTGCCGGCAATCGGGGTGACGATGGCGAGCTCGGCACCCGCCAGCGCGTTAAGCAAGGACGATTTACCCGCATTCGGCTGGCCAGCGATGACGACTTTGATGCCTTCACGTAAGAGTGCGCCCTGACTTGTACGCTGCATGACGCGGGCTAAAGTCGCTTGCAAACGGGTCAATTGACCGGCGGCATCGGCTTTTTGCAGGAAGTCGATTTCTTCTTCGGGGAAGTCCAGCGTCGCCTCGACCAACATGCGCAGGTGGATGAGGGCGTCGCGCAGGCTGTGGACTTCTTTAGAAAACTCGCCCGACAAGCTACGCGTCGCACCACGGGCCGCCGCTTCAGTGCCGGCGTCAATCAAATCAGCCACAGCCTCGGCCTGCGCCAAGTCCATTTTGTCGTTCAAAAAAGCGCGTTGGGTAAATTCACCGGGTTGGGCTACGCGCAGGCCGTCTAAGCGCGGTTGTTGTGTCGTAGCATCGATTTCAGCGCCCGCTTCCAAGCAACGCGCCAGCAACAACTGCATCACCACCGGACCACCGTGGGCTTGCAATTCCAGCACGTCTTCACCCGTGAACGAGTGTGGCGCAGGGAAGTAAAGCGCCAAGCCGTGGTCGATCGCTTCGTTTTTACCATCTAAAAAGGGCAAATACGTCGCCTCGCGCGGCTTCAAATCGCGTCCACACAGAGCACGAACCAAAGGCGCAATTGCCTTGCCTGACACCCGCACAATCCCGACCGCGCCGCGACCGGGTGGGGTGGCGATGGCGACGATGGGGGTGCTTGAAAAGGAGTTCATGTTGTCAATTGTGCAATAAAAGAAGGGCGTAAAAAAGGGTCGCTAGCTGCGACCCTTTAGTAAGCGGTTCATAGAACAATTTCCCGCTGAGCCGCCTCAAGGGAAATTAGTCCCCTCGGGGGGCAGCGCATTACACGCAGTGAAAAGCGTGGGGGCTTGTCTATTTACTTGAATTTCGGCAAATTAAACTGCGGTGGCACGCCCATACGGGTGTTGATGAGCCACTGCTGGGCGATGGACAAGATGTTATTGGTGATCCAGTACAAGACCAAGCCCGACGGGAAAAAGAAGAACATGATGGAGAAGGCCATCGGCATGTACCACATCATTTTGGCTTGCAATGGGTCTGGTGGCGTTGGGTTAAGCGCGGTTTGTAAGAGCGTGGTCAGGGTCATGACCAGTGGCAAGATGTAGAACGGATCGGGTGCGGCCAAGTCGTTGATCCACAACGCCCACGGGGCATTGCGCATTTCAACCGAGCTGAGCAACACCCAGTACAAGGCGATAAACACCGGAATTTGCACCATGATGGGGAAGCAACCGCCCAGAGGATTGATTTTCTCTTCGCGGTAGATTTTCATCATCTCTTGCTGCATTTCTTGCGGCTTGTCTTTCAAGCGCTCGCGCATGGTGGCGATGCGCGGTGCGACCGACTTCATCTTGGCCATGCTGGAATAGGCTTTGGCGTTGAGCCAGTAAAAAGCGATTTTCAGCAGTAAAACCAAGGCAATGATGGACCAGCCCCAGTTGCCAAGAAAGCTATGCAGCTTGTCGAGCAACCAGTAAAGCGGTTTAGCCAAAATGGTCAAAACGCCGTAGTCTTTGACCAGTTCCAAGCCTGGGGTGACGGTTTCTAAGGATTTTTCAACCTGTGGGCCGGCGAAAAAGCGTGATTCGACGGTTTTGGTGGTGCCTGGGGCGACCGCATCGAGCGCGGTGATCATGCCCACGGCGTACAAATTGGTATCGACTTTGCGGGTAAAGAGTTCGCGTTTGATGCCGTCAGGCAAAATCCACGCGCTGGCAAAGTAGTGTTGCACCATGGCAATGTAACCGTTGGTGGCTTGTTTTTCAACATCAACTTTGTTTTTCTCAATCTCGCTGAATTCGACTTTTTGGTATTTTTTGGCTTCGGTGTAGACCGCAGGGCCAGTGAAGGTGGAGTAGAAAGATGATTCGCCTGCCAGTTTGTTGCCGTCACGCACCAGCTGCAAGTACAGCTGTGGTGACACGGCTGCTGCGCCGGTGTTGACGATGTCGTGCTTCACAGCCACGTCGTACGCGCCGCGCTTCAAGGTGTAAGTCTTGACCAGCTTGACGCCGCCAGATTCTGGCGATTCAAATTTCACGACCAGCTCGTTGGCACCAGCTTCTAGCTTGCGAGCGCCTGGGGCAACGGCCATGATGGTTTTGTGGGTGGGCAAATTCGCAGCGCCGACCAAGCCGGTTTGCGCCACATAAACGCGGTCTTTGCTGTCGTCCAACAACACCACGCCTTTGGCGGTGCCGGCTTTGACAGCCGCTTTGTCTTCCAAATCAACGTGCTTGACGAACTCCGAATGCACCAACGAGCCGCCCTCGGTGTCAAACGTGAGCTTGATCACATCGGTTTGCACTTCAAAACGCTCTTTTGCAGAAACAGGTGCTGCAGGAGTGCCATTTTGAGCTGTGGTCGGCGTATTTGCTGATTGAGTAGCTATATTATTTGTAGCATTATTAAGATTGCCACTTGCGGATGGAATGCTTGCATTGACTGCGGCGGTGCTGGCTGCACCTGCAGCAGGTGCGGCTGGTGCCGTTGCTACCGCGGGTTTTGCGCTGAGCCCGAAAGTGGGCTTTTGGCCGATGCTGACTTGGTAGTTGTCCCACAACATAACCATGGAAAAACCAAAAATCGTCCACAAAATGGTCCGGCGGATATCGTTCATGAGGATGTCTTCACTTTAGAAGTTGCGTTGGTAGATTTAAAAAACAGTTTAGAAAACAGAGAAAACTGCGTCGATTTTTCTGGTACGGGGTCTGCGCCACCTTCACACCACGGGTGGCAACGCCCCAAACGTTTCAGCGTGAGGTAGCTGCCCTTGGCTGCGCCGTGAGTTTCTAAGGCTTGAATCGAATAGATAGAACACGTCGGCTCAAACCGGCAGGCTGAGCCTAACCACGGGCTGAGGAACACGCGGTAGGCTTTGACGATGCCGACCAAAAATTGCTGCATCATGCTTGGCTTCACGATTTTGCACCCGCAAAAAGGTGTTGCAACTCAGCGCGAACCGCGATTTTGAGCTTGTCAGACGTGGCGCTGATGAATTTGGTGCGGTCAAATCCCGCGCGCAGGCGCACCACATGCGCCGCAACGGGCAGAGAACAGCCAGCATCGGTGCTTAC
>JAYUJX010000068.1:0-8950 GCA_043764955.1 Polaromonas sp. | reverse complement strand
TGGCATCTGCGCTGGCGCGGGTGCGATGATGGCGCTGGCTTGCGACCTACGTTACGGTTCTGAGAAGACCAAAACCGCCTTTTTGTTCACCCGCGTTGGCCTGGCCGGGGCGGATATGGGGGCTTGTGCGCTGTTGCCCCGCGTCATCGGGCAGGGCAGAGCCTCCGAATTGCTGTTCACCGGCCGCGCCATGACAGCGCAGGAAGGCCTAACTTGGGGCTTTTTTAACGGTTTGTGTGAATCGGCAGACTTGCTCGCCAAAGCACAAGCCATGGCCAAAGACCTGGCTATGGGCCCCACTTTCGCCCACAGCATGACCAAAACCATGCTGCAGCAAGAATGGGCGATGACGATCGAGCAGGCCGTCGAAGCCGAAGCCCAGGCGCAGGCCATTTGCATGCAAACGCAGGATTTCAAACGCGCTTTTGAGGCGTTTTCGACCAAGCAAACGCCTGTGTTTGGAGGTGATTGAATGCGGCTAACCCTTCCGTTCGGGCTGAGCTTGTCGAAGCCTTTACACGAAACCCTTCGATACTTCAGGGCGAACGAGCTTATTTTGAAACACCGCTAGGGAAGTGAAATGAATCAAGTTACGAATCCTGTTCATCAATACGACCTACCGTTTTTCGACTCCGCCCATGCCGATTTAGCGCGTGGCTTGGCAGACTGGGCACCCCAGCAGCAAGTAGACGAGTCCGACGACCGCCGCGCCTGCAAAGAGTGGGTGAAGCGCCTAGGATCGGGAGGCTGGCTGCGTTACTGCGTCCCTGCTGCGCATGGCGGTGCCTTGCCGCAACTCGACTCCCGCGCGCTGGTGATTTTGCGTGAAACGCTGGCTTTTCACTCGCCGCTGGCCGACTTCGCCTTTGCCATGCAGGGTTTGGGCAGTGGTGCGATTACCTTGGCAGGCACGCCCGCGCAACAAGCGGCGTATCTGCCCGCCGTGGCGCGTGGAGACAAAATCGCTGCGTTTGCGCTGAGCGAGCCGGATGCGGGTTCTGACGTGGGAGCTATGAAAACAATAGCGTCAAAGGCATATATTACAACGGCTATGGCTGAAAATCAGGGTAAATTTGACATGTACTTGCTCAGTGGCGTCAAAACCTGGATCAGCAACGGCGGTTTGGCGGACTTTTACGTCACGTTTGCCAAAACCGACCCCGAGGGTGGCGTCCGCGGTATCAGCGCCTTCATCGTCGATGCGCTATCTCCTGGTCTGGACACCTCGGAGCACATCAACGTCATGGCCCCGCACCCGCTGGCCAGCCTGAAATTTGACCGCTGCCGCATCCCCGCAGACGCACTGTTGGGCGATTTTGACGGCGGCTTCAAGCTGGCGATGCGGACTTTGGACATCTTCCGCGCTTCTGTCGCCGCCGCCGCGCTGGGCATGGCCCGTCGCGCGATGGCCGAGGCGCTGCATTTCGCCAAAACCCGCCGCATGTTTGGCGGTACTTTGGCCGACATGCAGCTCACGCAGGCCAAGTTTGGCGACATGGCGGCGCTCATCGACAGCGCCGCGCTGCTGACCTACCGCGCTGCGTGGATGCGCGACAGGTTGGGCACGACAACGCCACAAACTGCCGCAGCCTACAGTCGCGCTTCCGCCATGGCCAAATTGGCCGCCACCGAAAACGCACAAAAAGTCATCGACATGGCGCTGCAAATGCACGGCGGGCAGGGCGTTCAGGTAGGTAGCATGGTCGAGCATTTGTACCGCGATATCCGCTCCTTGCGCATCTACGAAGGCGCGACCGAGGTGCAGCAGCTCATCATTGGTAAATCGGTGCTCAAAGATGTCGTCATTCACTAAGATTCTGTCATTCCCGCGAAGGCGGGAATCCACGGCGGGTATCAAAAGCTCAAAGTGGGTAAAGAGTTTGGTCGGGGTCATGGATTCCCGCCTGCGCGGGAATGACAAACCTTCATGAAGCGCTCGTCAAGAGTGGCGTTGCTCCTGCTGCCCAGCGCGGCGGTGGTGTTGATGCTGCTGTTGCCGATGCTGCGATTGGCGGCAGAGGGGTGGTCTGGCTCAGTAAATGGGTCAGTTGAATGGTCGTTCATCACCATCTGGCAAGATGATTTCTTAAAGTGGCGGCTGTTGTGGTCTTTCACACAGGCGGTTGTGACCTGTGTTCTTGCACTCGTTTTCGGTCTTCCAGTGGCATGGGTGCTGGCAAGGTTTGAGTTTCCCGGTCGTCAACTGGTATTGCGACTTTTGATGCTGCCCTTTGTTGTACCCACACTGGTAGCCGCGCTGGGCGTTTTGGCACTTTGGGGTCCGCAAGGCGTGTTCAGCCAGGCGCTGGGCATTGACTTGCAAGACACGCCTTGGCTGCTGTTGTACGGCAATCTTTTTTTTAACCTCTGCTTGGTCATCCGCGCGGGTGTGGATGCGCTAGGGCAGGTCAACGCGCACTGCGTGGCCGCAAGCCGCTCCTTGGGCGCAACGCCTTGGCGCGCCTTTTGGCGGGTGGAGTGGCCGGTGATTGCGCCGTGGCTGACATCCAGCTTGTGTCTGGTTTTTTTGTATTGCTTCTCTGGGTTTGGCCTGGCTTTGGTGCTGGGTGGTCAGCGTTATGCCACGGTGGAAGTCGAAATTTACACCCTGGTCGCCTATGAGTTGAAGCTCGCGCAAGCCAGCAGTTTGGCGCTGTGGATGCTGGTGTTAACCGGTTTGGTGGCTTTGGCTTACGCCTATGTAGAAAAACGATTATCCGTAGCCACACGCCTACACCCCGTTGCTTTGCGTCATCCTAAAACCGCTTTGGATGGGTTGGCCGTGTTTGCTAGTCTGGCCATTTTGTTCTTCTTTTGTGCTGCACCTATCTTGGCGATTGTGTGGCGTGCACTGCTGGCAGATTCGCAAGCTTGGGCCGCCTTGTTGGATACTGAAACCTTGCATGCCCTGTGGAATACTCTGCGCTTTTCAGCCGTTGCGCTGTTGATCGCCACCGTGCTTGGCATCGCCCATGCATTGGGCACTGGAACGGGTAGAGGCTCGGTCGCTTGGCGTGCTGCAGCGTATTTGCCGTTGATCGCCTCACCCGTCACCGTCGCGTTTGGCTTGCTGCTGCTGTACCCCGACTGGACGGCGAGTTTGAGTTTATTGATCGCCGCCTACGCCGTGCTGGCCTACCCCTTCGTCACCAAAGCCATGACAGCCGGTTTGGGCAGTTTGCCCGACAACTTAGGCCAAGTCGCCCGCACCTTGGGCGCTAGCCCATGGCGGACCTTTTGGCGGGTCACTTTGCCGCTGCTTAGCCCCGCTTTGCGTCGTGGTATGGCGTTTGCAGCGGCAACGGCATTGGGCGAGTTTGCCGTGACCTTGTTTTTGTCGCGCCCTGAGTGGACAACCCTCACCACCTTGATTTACCAACGCCTCGGCAAACCAGGCGCTGTCAATTTAGATACAGCAATGCTCTTGGCTTGCTTGTTGATGCTGCTGTCCGCGCTGGTTTTCGTGGTGATTGATTCACCGCAAAGAGCAGACAAAAGAAACGATTAAGCTACAGAACCTAAATAAAACAATGCTCGAATTAAAGTCCATCAGCAAACGCTACGAGAACCGGTTCTTGGCAGACAAGCTCAGCCTGAGCGTCTCACGTGGCGAGATTGTGGCTTTGCTAGGCGCTTCAGGTGCGGGCAAAAGCAGCTTGCTGAAAATTGTGGCGGGTTTGGAGCAGGCCGATGCCGGACAAGTCTTTTTTGACCAGCAAGACATCACCCAGCTGCCTCCAGAAAAACGCCATTTCGCGCTGATGTTCCAAGATTTCGCCTTGTTTCCTCACTTAAATGTCTTAGATAACGTCGCTTTTGGCTTGATTGAGCAAAGGCTGAATAAAAAAACAGCCCGTGAGCAAGCGTTGGCTATGTTGGCGCGCTTCAATTTGGCAACCCATGCGACGGACAAGGTCACCACCCTGTCTGGCGGCGAACAGCAGCGCGTTGCCCTAGCTCGGGCGCTGATTACGCAGCCCAAAGTGCTCTTGCTAGATGAGCCATTTTCCGCCCTAGACGCAGAGCTGCGTCAATCACTGCGGGATGAGTTCAAGCAGCACATCAGCCACATGGGTATCGCCACGATTTTGGTGACACATGACGAGCTAGAAGCCCGCGCAATGGCAAATCGGGGCTTTCGTTTGACAGCGGGGCAGCTCACGCCGGTTTGGTGATTTTTGAGTTAATGCCTATAATATGTACAATATATTGGACAACTCGAAACGCTAATCTAGCCCATAGCATCAAGGAAAAAACCATGAAAGTCGTTAGCTACACCGAAGCCCGTAACGGCCTAAAAACAGTCTTAGACGGTGTGATCGACGACGCCGACTACACCATCATCACCCGCCGCGACGCGGAAGATGCCGTGGTCATGTCTCTGGCTTACTTTCAAAGCATGGCAGAAACCCTGCACCTCTTGTCCAGCCCCGCCAATGCGGCGCACCTTGCTAAATCAATCGCGCAGCATAAAGCGGGTAAAGCTGTTCGTCGCGAATTGATACAAACTTGAGCCTCTCCATTCGGTTCACCCCAGCCGCGTGGGATGACTACACCTATTGGCAAGGTCAAGACAAGAAAACGCTGAAACGCATCAACCTGTTGATAGAAGCAGCACGGCACAACCCTTTTAGCGGCATAGGGAAGCCCGAGCCGCTTTTGGGCAACCTCTCAGGCTACTGGTCAAGACGCATCGACGAGGTCAATCGACTGGTTTACGCCGTTTATGACATCGATTTAGATGTCATAGCCTGCCGTGGGCATTATGATGACTAGAGAATTTGCTATATTATTTATAGCTGCTTAGGCAATAAATACGCCGGCTAGAGGCATATTTGAGGGATAATTTCTAGGTTTTAACCAACCACAACCGCCGCACCCGCACCCTGCGGTGCAATCGCGCCGATTTCAAACACTGTTTCACCCAAATGACGCAAAGTCTGCGCCACAGCGGCTGCGCTGGCGGCGTCTACAACGACCACCATACCGATGCCGTTGTTGAAGGTGCGGTTCATTTCAATGTCGTCGATGCCGGCTGTGGCTTGCAGCCAGGCGAACAGCTCGGTTTGTGGCCAGCTGCCCTTGGTCAAATGTGCGGCGGTGTCTTTGGGGAGGACGCGGGGGATGTTTTCTAGCAGGCCGCCGCCGGTGATGTGTGCCAAGGCCTTGATGCCTGACGTTGTGCCGTCAGCAGCCGTATTCAGCGGATGTGTCGCCAAGGCTTTTAGCACGTTGAGCACGTACAGGCGAGTCGGCGCCATGACGGCTTGTTTGAAGGGTTGGCCGTCTAATGTAACGGGGATGTTGCCAGCAGCTTCTGCTCGCTCAATGCACTTGCGCACCAAACTGAAACCGTTGGAATGCACGCCGTTGCTTTTTAAACCCAGCACTACGTCGCCAGCGCCTATCGACGCGCCGGTCAAAATCTTGGCTTTTTCAACCGCGCCGACGGCAAAACCGGCCAAATCGTACTCGCCAGCGGGGTACATGCCCGGCATTTCAGCGGTTTCGCCGCCGATCAACGCGCAACCAGACAGTTCGCAACCTTTGGCGATGCCTTGAATCACAGCGGCGGCGGTGTCGATGTGCAGCTTGCCGCAGGCAAAATAATCCAAGAAAAACAGCGGCTCTGCGCCTTGCACCAGCACATCGTTGACGCTCATAGCGACCAGGTCGATGCCCACAGTGTCGTGCATTTGCCACTCAAAAGCGAGTTTCAGTTTGGTGCCCACACCGTCGGTGCCGCTGACCAAGACCGGTTCTTTGAACTTTTTGGACACCTCAAACAGCGCGCCAAAGCCGCCAATGCCCGCCAGCACGCCTTCGCGCATGGTTTTCTTGGCGAACGGTTTGATGCGTTCGATCAGGGCGTCTCCCGCGTCAATGTCAACGCCGGCGTCTTTGTAGCTTAAAGGGGAGGCTGAAGGGGTGGTCATGGTGGTAAAAATGGAGTTTTTAGAGTTTTCGGCGTTTTTAGTCTCTACAGACTAGAATTTGCCTTGATTTTAAGGGTTTTTACTATGCAATTTACCTCCACTCAAAAAACGGCCATGACATGGCTCGGCATCGCTACGCTTGCCGTGTTGTTGCTATGGCTCTTAGGGCCAGTTTTGACACCTTTTGTGGTCGCCGGCGTCATGGCCTATATGCTGAATCCGCTGGTGAACCGCTTAGACGCCTTGATGCGCGGCAAAATGCCAAGGGTGATCGCCGTTTTGTTGGTTGAATTGCTCTTCATCGTTGTCGTCTTGGCCGTGCTGCTGCTGATTGTGCCGATTTTGACCAAGCAATTGCCGCTTTTGAAGCAACAAATCCCTGTTCTTTTTGACAATATCAGCACATGGGCAAAACCTCTGTTGGCGCAATTAGGTGTCAACTTCACCTTTGACTTTGCACACGTTAAAGAGTTTATTTTGAAATACCTCAATACCAATGCCGAAGACAGTCTGGGTTCTGTGCTTTCTTCTGCCAAGCTAGGCGGCAGTGTTGCGCTGGCGATTGTGGGCAATCTTGTTTTGATTCCAGTTGTGCTGTTTTATTTGTTGATCGACTGGGACAACATTGTGGGCCGTTTTCAAGCTTTTGTGCCGCCCCGCATGCATCCCGCCTTTGACAGTTTTACAAAAGAATCTGACGCTGTGCTAGGCCAATACCTGCGCGGTCAGCTGTTGGTGATGTTGGCATTGGCAGTCTTTTACAGCGTGGGCTTGGCCTTGTTTGGGTTAGATCTGGCTTGGCCGATTGGCATCTTCACTGGCTTGGCCGTGTTTGTGCCGTATTTGGGCTTTGGTTTGGGGCTGGTGTTGGCACTGTTGTCTGGGCTGCTGCAATTTGCGTCCATCAAAGCCTTGCTCATGGTGGCTGTTGTCTATGGTGCAGGGCAGGTGGTGGAAAGCTTTTACCTGACACCGCGTTTTGTGGGCGAGCGTATCGGGCTGCATCCGCTGTCCGTCATTTTTGCGTTGATGGCGTTTGGGCAGTTGTTTGGCTTTGTGGGTGTCTTGGTCGCTTTGCCAGCCAGCGCGGTGCTGCTGGTCGCCATGCGACGTGTGCAGGCGAATTACATGTCGAGCAAGCTTTATCAAGGTTGATCGATGCTTGACTGATTGGTTTTAAAATAGATCCATGAAACAAATTGCACTTGATATAGGCCTGCACACAGGGCCGACATTGGCCAATTTTTTCGCTGGGCCCAACGCTGCGGCGTTGCAGCACCTCAATTTGTGGTCTAACAGCTCGACACGTTCGCCGGTTCCTACTTATTTGTGGGGTGAGAGTTCCAGTGGCAAATCGCACCTGCTCAAAGCGTCTGCCCATGCTTTACGCGAACTGGGCGTTCATGTTGGCTGGCTGGACGCATCGATATACAACCCTCCCATGTTTGACGACTCTTGGGCTGCCGTACTGATGGACGACGTGCATTTGTACACCGCCCAGCAGCAGCACGCCGCCTTCAACTGGT
Source organism: Polaromonas sp. (assembly GCA_043764955.1). GTDB lineage: Bacteria > Pseudomonadota > Gammaproteobacteria > Burkholderiales > Burkholderiaceae_C > Aalborgiella. The sequence continues at coordinate 1,488 of JAYUJX010000068.1, read as the reverse complement.
TCGTCAACGCCATGACGCCCAGCACCGGCCAACAGCGCTGGGTGTTGGCGGCAGGAGCAACCCCGCCCGCAGATTTGATGCTGCGCGAAGACCTGCGCACCCGCCTGGGCTGGGGTCATGTTTTCGCGCTGCAGGTATTGTCCGAACCCGAACGCCGTGCCGTGCTGCGCAAAGAAGCCGATGCACGTGGCGTGTTTTTGAGCGACGAGGTGATGGATTTCATGCTCAACCGCTTCAGCCGCGACCTGGGCAGCCTGATGGAGCTGCTAGACGCCATAGACGGCTACGCGCTGCAGTCGAAAAAATCAATCACCGTGCCGCTGATAAAAGCGATGATGGATGCTGGTTGAACATTAAATTCGCATGCAAAATATGCCTATAACCGGCGTATTAATTGCTTAATCTGCTATAAAAATAATAGTAAATATCTTCTGAATGTACTCATGCCGAATATCACATTTTTCGATCTGGACCACACCCTTTTACCCCTGGATTCCGATTATTCATGGGGCGAATTTACCACCCAGATTGGTTGGACAGATCCGGTTGAATTCAAAGCTCGCAATGACGAATTTTTTGCCCAATACAAAAAAGGCGAGCTCAAAATATCTGAGTACGTGCGCTTCGCCACCCAAGCGATTAAAGACCAAGGCGCTGTAAAGTCAATTGCTGCACGTGCCGATTTTATGAAAACCGTTATTCAGCCGGCCTTCAAACAAGCCGCGACTGACTTGATCGCCAAGCATCGCGTTGCGGGCGACAGCATAGTCATCGTCACCGCCACCAACGAGTTCGTCACCCGCCCGATTGCCATGGCTTTCGGCATTGATGAGTTGATTGCTGTACAGCTTGAAAAAGATGTATCCGCAGGCGGCACGGGTTGGATCACGGGGGAAATCAAAGGCGTGCCTTCCGCGCATGAGGGCAAAGTTACCCGAGTAGAGGCATGGCTAGCGGCTAAAAACCTGAGCTGGAATGACGTTCACACCACGTTTTATACCGATTCGATCAACGACATTACGCTGCTGGAGAAGGTCAACGTTCCCATCGCCACCAACCCCGACGCCCGCTTGAAAGCCGTTGCTTTAGAGCGCGGATGGCAGATTTTGGAGCTTTTTGCCTAAATTAGCTGGTTTAATACACAGACATGATTAAAAAATTTATAAATAAGCTGCTCGGTAAGTCTGAAGACGGCTCTCCTGTCGTCAAAGCTAAAAAAACGAACTACGGTAAACGCGAAGACATAGCCGTGGCCACGCACGGTATTGATAACAGCTTGGTGGACGACCGCGCGCGCGATGTCGTGCATGTGCTCAAAAATGCCGGCTTCGAAGCCTACATCGTCGGCGGCGCGGTGCGCGACCTGCTGGTCGGCCTGCGACCCAAAGACTTTGACGTCGCCACCGACGCCACGCCAGAGCAAGTCAAGCACCTGTTTCGCCGTGCCTTCATCATCGGCCGCCGTTTTCGCATCGTCCACGTCGTGTA
>JAYUJX010000067.1:0-2407 GCA_043764955.1 Polaromonas sp. | reverse complement strand
GGCCACACCATCGAGCAGGCCACCGTGCTGTTCAACCCCGACACGGGGGAGACCCGCGCCATGCGCACCAAGGAAGACGCCGCCGATTACCGCTACTTCCCCGATCCAGACCTGCCGCCCTTGGTGATTGCCGATGAGTGGGTAGCCCGCGTCCGCTCCGAGATGACCGAGCTGCCGCGTGTGATGGCAGCACGGTTTGTGGATCGATTTGGAATTAGTGAATATGCCGCTGATACTTTATGCGCTACTTTGGAAAAAGCTGCGCTATTTCAAGCTGCTGTGGAACATGGACCGATTCGAGACGGAGCGCCTGCTGATCCCAAGTTGGTAGCAAACTTGATCAATGGCGAAATTTCGCGATTAGTTAACGATTCGGGTGCTCAGTGGTTTGAAATTCCTTTTACAGGACAAGCACTTGGGCATATAGCGAAGCAGCTTGTATCGCAAGTAATTAGCTTAAAAGGCGCAAAAGAGATTCTTGAGTCACTTTGGAGTGAGCATTTCCAGAAAAATAGCCAAGCTTGGCCTCAGGATGTTGACGCCATCATTGAGTCCAAAGGCCTCAAACAAATGAGCGACACCGGCGAGCTGGAAGCCATCATTGACACCGTTTTAGCATCCAATGCCAAATCAGTCGAAGAATACAAAGCCGGCAACGCCAAAGCCTTCAACGCCTTGGTCGGTCAGGCTATGAAAGCCACCAAAGGTAAAGGCAACCCGGCGCAGGTGAACGAGTTGTTGAAGAAGAAGTTGGGTTAAATCCGCAGACCTTCGTCATTCCCGCGCAGGCGGGAATCTATCTCTGTGCCACCGTGGATTCCCGCCTTCGCGGAAATGACAAATTGCTATATTATTTATAGCAGTATAGGCAATAAACACGCCGGATAGAGGCATAAAATGGCCTCCAAAACCGTTTTTAACCCGATTTACACCCCGTAGCGATCCCGATACGCCTTGATCGCCGCCTCATGCACCTGCGGCGCTCTTTTTTGTGATTTGTGCTAACCTACGTCTATGAGCGCAGTTTTATCACCCATCATCTCTGAATTCGAGACGCTAGAACAAGAGGCTAGCTACATCGTTTGGCTCAAAGCCAAGTTGCAAGCCAGCTTGGATGACACACGCCCTGGCATTCCGCATGACCAAGTGATGGCGGAGATGGATGCGCTGATTGCTGAATCTGAAAGTCGTCAAAACCCCCGCCTACCGCAAGCATGACGCTGCCCATCATTTGGCGCTTGCATGCGCGCAGTGATTTGGCAGAAATCATTGGCTACGTCACCCGCGAGAACCCAATAGCAGCCAAGCGCTTGCGCAAGCTGTTGATGTCAGCGGTTGAGCCCGTCTCAGAGCACCCCTACATTTACCCCCAAAGCGAATATTTGCCGGGGTTGCGTAAAATTGTGGCGCACCCCAATTACATTATTTTCTACAAGGTAACGGCTACGAGCATTGATGTGATCAACGTTGTGCATGCGCGACAGCAGTACCCGAAGCTGTGATTGAGAGCTAAACGGCCTCAAAATCGACTTTCAAGGCATTTACACCCCGTAGCGATCCCGATACGCCTTGATCGCCGCCTCATGCACTTGCTGCGCGGGGTCGGCTGTTGTGGCTAGGTAATCCAGCAAATCCTTCAAACTGGCAATCGTGCAGACCTGCATCCCCAGTTGGTTACGGACGAATTGCACGGCGCTGTAGGGCACGTCAACGACCGCACCTGTTGCATCCTTTTCAGTCGCTTTTTCCTGCCGGTCCAAGGCAATCGCCACCGCTGCAGGCGTCGCGCCTGCAGCTTTGATGAGGGCGATGGACTCGCGGGTGGCGGTGCCGGCGGACATCACGTCGTCGACGATCAGGACGCGGCCTTGGAGTTTTGCCCCAACGAGAGAGCCGCCTTCGCCATGGTCTTTGGCTTCTTTGCGGTTGTAGGCAAAGGGCACGTTGCGGCCTTGGCGCGCCAGTTCTACCGCCACGGCTGCGCCTAGCGGGATGCCTTTGTAGGCGGGGCCAAAAATCATGTCGAACTCGATACCGCTGGCAATAAGGCTTTTGGCGTAAAACTCGGCCAATTTGCCCAGTTTCGCGCCATCGTCAAACAAACCGGCGTTGAAAAAATAAGGGCTCATGCGACCCGCTTTGGTTTTAAACTCACCAAATCCCAAAACGCCGCATTCCAAGGCGAATTTGACGAAATCCTGAGCCAAATTATCTAAATTAGCTGTATTGTTCTCATTCATAGTCGATCTTATAGTCCATCTTTATGTCCACATCATTGTTCAAACTCACCAGTCTCAACCTCAACGGTATCCGCTCCGCCAGCAGCAAGGGCTTGGCCGCTTGGATTGAAAAGTCGCAACCTGATTGTATTTGCGTCCAAGAGGTCAAAGCGCAGTATGACGATGTG
>JAYUJX010000066.1:0-8970 GCA_043764955.1 Polaromonas sp. | reverse complement strand
GCGTTTCCACCTTTGATAAATACAACCCCTTCAACATCAAAGGCACATCGCCCGCGTATTTGAGCGATTTGATGTTTGAAAGCTTGTTAACGGGTTCGGCTGATGAATTGGGCACATCCTATGGATTGCTCGCTGAAGATGTTGACGTACCTGCCGATGGTTTAAGCGCAACCTTTAAATTGCGCCAAAATGCGCGTTTTCATGATGGCAAACCGGTGCAAGCTGATGATGTGAAATACACGTTTGACACTTTGACCGGTAAATATGTGCAGCCCGGCTACCGCGCATTGTTGGAAGATGTTGAGCGCGCTGAAGTGATCAGCCCACTGGTGGTTAAATTTCATTTCAAACGCAAAAACAGAGAGTTACCATTGACCGTGGGTGGTTTGCCCATCTTCAGCCGTGAGTGGGGCAAAGGTAAAACCTTCGACAAAGTGGTCACAGATACGCCCATTGGCAGTGGCCGCTACAAAATTGGCCCCGTGAATTACGGCAAAGACATCACCTATGTGCGCGATCCCAACTACTGGGGTGACAGCATCAATGTCAATATCGGAAGCGGCAATTTTGAGCGCATCACCATCAAAATCTACAAAGACAATGTGGCACGTCTGGAAGGGTTGAAAGCGGGCGAATTTGACTTTATGCAGTTTTATTCTGCCGGTGATTGGTCACGCCGTGCCACGGGCAAGCGGTTTGAAACGGGCGATTTGACCAAAGGCGTGTTCAAACACAGCTTGCCGAGCGGTTTTCAAAGCTATGTGTTCAACACCCGTTTGCCCAAATTTCAAGACGTGCGGGTTCGGCAAGCTATTGGTTTAGCGCACGACTTCAATTGGATGAGCCGTTTGCTGTTTTACGGTATTTACAAGCCGGTGAATGGTTTGTTTGGCAATACAGATTGCTCGGCTTCTGGGCTGCCTAGCGTAGAAGAACTCACTTTGCTTGAGCCGCTGCGCACGCAAGTCCCAAGCTCAGTTTTCGAAGCCATGGCGATACAACCCAATTCAGACGGCAAAGACAATTTGCGTGCTAATTTGGTCAAAGCACGTGATTTGCTTGCACAAGCGGGCTGGACCGTGCAGGGCGGTGTGCTGAAAAATGCCAAGGGTGAGGCGCTGGAGATTGAATACTTGGACAGCCAAGAGTCAAAAAGCGCCACGCTGGCGTCATGGCAGCGCAATTTGGCCAAGCTTGGCATCACGCTAAAGCTGCGTGCGGTTGACTTTGCGCTGTACCAGCAGCGCTTGCAGAAATTTGACTTTGACATGGTCAGCCTGGCCTTTGGTGGTACGAACAACCCGGGGGCGGAATATGCCGACATGCTTGGCTCCAAAGCGGCGGATATTGAAGACTCGGGCAACTACGCTGGATTGAAAAGCAAAGCGGTTGATACCTTGATAGACCGCATGGTGACCTCCCAAACCAAAGCGGAATTGATTCCTGCTTGCCGTGCTTTCGAACGCGTCATCAGTCACAGCCATACCATGGTGCCGCAGTGGTACAGCGGTCAGCACAATTTGGCCTACAACCCGCGAAAACTGGCGAAGCCAGCCGTTGAACCCAAATATTACAAAGCCGATTCATGGCTCTTGAATAACTGGTGGGCACAATCTGCCATCACCAAGTAATCTATAAATAGTTATGTTCAGCTACATCCTTAAACGCTTTTTGCTGATGATTCCAACACTCTTTGGTGTGTTGCTGTTGACGTTTGTGGTGATTCAATTCGTCCCGGGCGGTCCGGTCGAGCAGTATTTGGCTGAAGCCAAATCGACCACGGGTACGAGCGGTGAATCGGTTTACCGTGGCGGCAAAGGCATTGACGAAAAGCGGCTGGCGGAAATTAAAAGTTTGTACGGCTTTGACAAACCTGCGCCCGAACGTTTTTGGCTGATGATCAAATCGTATTTGAGCTTTGACTTGGGCAGAAGCTTTTTTCAGCACAAGCCGGTGTGGGATTTGATCAAAGAAAAACTCCCTGTTTCCATCAGTTTGGGCATGTGGACGTTTTTCATCAGCTACCTCATCTCCGTGCCCTTGGGTGTGGCCAAGGCCGTGCGGGCGGGGTCGAAGTTTGACTTTGTCACGACTTTGATTGTGTTGTTCGGCTACGCCATTCCAGGCTTTGTACTGGGTGTTGCTCTGCTGGTGATATTTGGCGGGCAGCTGCAGTGGTTTCCGCTGCGTGGGCTGACTTCTGCCAATTGGGAAACGCTGAGCTGGGGCGCGAAGATCACCGATTATTTGTGGCACATCGTCTTGCCCATCACCGCCATGGTGCTGGGCAGCTTTGCGGTGACAACGATGTTGACCAAAAACGCCTTCCTCGAAGAAATCCGTAAACAATACGTCACCACCGCGCGTGCCAAAGGCTTGTCTGAGCGGCAGGTTTTGTACAAACACGTGTTTCGCAACGCTTTGATTCCTATCGTCACCGGCTTCCCTGCAGCGTTTGTGGGCGCATTTTTCACAGGCTCACTGTTGATTGAGACGCTGTTTTCGCTGGATGGGCTGGGTTTGCTAAGTTATGAAAGTGTGATTAGGCGCGATTACCCGGTTGTTCTAGGTACGCTGTATTTGTTCACGTTGATTGGTTTGGTGACCAAGCTAATCAGCGATCTTTGTTATGTTTGGGTGGATCCGCGTGTCAAATTCGACTAAGACCCTAACCCCCACGCTTGCCGCTTCGCGTGCTGCGCTGCCCCCCGAGGGGGCTAATTTTCCTAGAGGCGGCTCGTTGGAAAATTCCCCATCCATCTCCCCATCGCCCGGACGCCGAGCTTGGCTGCGCTTCAGGCGCAATCGGCTTGGCTTTTACAGCTTGGTGGCGTTTTGCATTTTGGTGTTGATGAGCTTGTTTGCCGAAGTGCTGTCGAACGACAAACCATTGGTCGTGCACTACAACGACGGCAAAACGAGTAACTTCTACTTCCCTTTGGTCAAAGATTACCCCGAAACACTCTTTGGTGGCGATTTTGAAACGCCGACCGATTATCTTGACCCATTTATTCAAGCCAAACTGTCGCAAGACGGCAATTGGGCGATTTACCCGATCAATCGCTATGGCTCAAAAACGCTGAATTACTTCGCCAAATCGCCCAATCCGTCCGCACCGTCGCGGGACAACTGGTTAGGCACAGACGACAAAGGGCGCGATTTGCTGGCGCAGCTGATTTACGGTTTCCGCGTCAGCGTGCTGTTTGCGCTGGCTTTGACAGTGATTGGCGTTGTTTTGGGGGTGATTTCGGGGGCGATTCAGGGCTTTTACGGCGGCAAGATGGATTTGGCTTTTCAGCGCTTTATAGAGATTTGGGGCGCTATGCCAGAGTTGTATCTCCTCATCATTTTCAGCGCCGTGTTTTCACCCAGCTTGGCTTTGCTGTTGATTTTGCTCAGCTTGTTTGGCTGGATGGGCTTGTCGGACTATGTGCGGGCCGAGTTTTTGCGGAATCGGCAGATGGATTATGTACGCTCCGCACGGGCTTTGGGCGTCAGCAATTGGGACATCATCACGCGGCATGTGTTGCCGAACAGCATGACGCCCGTCGTCACCTTTTTGCCGTTTCGCATGAGTGGCGCGATTTTGGCGTTGACTTCGCTGGATTTTCTGGGTTTGGGCGTTCCACCCGGCACGCCGTCACTGGGTGAACTGCTCGCGCAGGGCAAAAACAGCATTGATGCGTGGTGGATTTCGCTGTCTACTTTTGGGGTGCTGGTGGTGACTTTGCTGCTGTTGACGTTTATGGGGGATGCTTTGCGGGATGCATTAGACCCTCGGAAAGCGGATAAATGATGACTCCAACTGCTACCACCTCCGTTCGGGCTGAGCTTGTCGAAGCCTTGCAAAACCCTTCGACAGGCTCAGGGCGAACGGATGTGACTTTGCTCGACGTCAAGAATTTAACCGTTTCCTTCAACGGTAAGTCCGTCGTTCACGGCATCAACTTCAGCATCAGCGCGGGGGAACGCATCGCCTTGGTCGGTGAATCAGGCTCTGGCAAAACCGTGACGGCTTTGAGCTTGCTGCGTTTGGTGATGAATGCGAAGCTAAGCGGAAGCGCTATTTTTGGTGACGATGAAACTGTCGATTTACTCAGTATTCCTGAGCAGCAGTTACGCGGTATTCGCGGTCAAGACATCGCCATGATCTTTCAGGAGCCTATGACGGCGCTGAACCCGCTGTTTACCATTGGCGATCAAATAACTGAAGTTTTAGAGCTAAAAATACCCTTAAATACGGCATTAGCCGACGTATTACCTGCCTCAGAAGCTATAAAATTAATAGCATTTACGGGTATTGCTGACCCAGAACGTTGCGCCAAATCATACCCACACCAGCTCAGCGGTGGCCAACGGCAGCGCGCCATGATCGCCATGGCTCTAGCCTGCCAGCCCAAACTATTGCTAGCGGACGAACCCACAACCGCGCTGGACGTGAGCTTGCGGTTGCAAATTTTGGAGCTGCTGGCTGACCTGCAAAAGCAAAACGGCATGGCAGTCCTGCTGATTACCCATGATTTGAACTTGGTTCGCAAGTTTGCGGATCGCATCATCGTCATGGAAAACGGGCACATTGTGGAGCAGGGCGCTGTTGAAGACGTTTTTGCAAACCCGCAGCATGCGTATACCCGTAAACTGCTAGATAGCAAGCCGGTGCGGGATGTGGTGGAATCCACAAGCGCCACCATGGATTCCCGCTTATGCGGGAATGACAGTATTCGAGCTGCTAACTTGCGTGTGAGCTACCCCACACCCATTCCAGGCTTCAAAGGCTGGTTCAAAAAAGGAGAGTTTGTAGCCGTTAAAGGTGCTAGTTTTGACATTCCAGCAGGTCAAACTTTGGGCGTGATTGGTGAATCTGGCTCGGGCAAATCAACTTTGGCACTGGCTGCACTAGGATTGCTGCCATTTTTAGGCGATTTGCAGGTGTCTGGTCAAAACTGGGGCAAAAGCAAAACAGCAGACAAAGCGCTTCGTAAACACGTACAAGTGGTGTTTCAAGACCCGTTTTCGTCATTGTCACCGCGTATGACGGTCGGTGAACTGGTGGGTGAGGGTTTGCTGGTACATGCGACTGAGTTGAATGCCGAACAGCGCCAAACCAAGGTTTTAGCCGCTTTATCAGAGGTTGGGTTGAATGTATCTCAGTTCACGGGCTTGCTGAATCGCTACCCGCACGAGTTCTCAGGCGGCCAGCGCCAGCGGTTGGCAATTGCAAGGGCATTGATTGTCGAGCCGCAGTTGTTGGTATTGGATGAGCCAACCAGTGCCTTGGATGTGACCATTCAAAAGCAGGTTTTACAGCTTTTGCAACGGCTGCAGCGCGAGCGGGGTTTGAGTTATTTGCTGATTACCCATGACGTCGATGTGATTCGCGCGATGGCACACCATGTGCTGGTGATGCGGGACGGCGAGATCGTGGAATCTGGCTCGGTGCAACAAATCATGGCATCGCCACAGCATGCTTACACGGCTTTGTTAGTGAATTCCGGCATTTAAGCAAGTGTTTTACCCCTTAAAAGCACCTAAAAGTGTGACAAATCAATAATTTAGGGCTATAATTCTATATTGAGGGTTTTGCCTAGTTGCTTGAATGCAGCTTACAACATTCTAAACCAGTGAATTTAGATGTTCACGAGACGATAAGTGCAGCACACCAGTGCAGTAACATACGGGCGATTTTATACGCCCGTTTTTTTTGTCTGAACGCTTTTAACTGAGCGGTTTTTATAAGTTTTGATTAAGTGGATTCAAAAGGGAAACGTCGTTGGCAGCACAGCAAGTGATTGAACAAATTGTGGCCGGTTTCGGTTATGACCTGGTGGAGATTGAGCGCTCTGCAGGTGGTTTGCTGCGTGTGACGATTGATTTTCCGTGGGTTGCTGGTACGGCTAAAGCGGACGAAAAACTGATCAACGTCGAAGACTGCGAAAAAGTCACGCGGCAGTTGCAGTTTGCTTTAGAGGTTGATGGTGCGGATTACAAGCGGCTTGAGGTGTCCTCGCCGGGTATTGATCGACCACTGCGCCATGCCAAAGATTTTGAACGGTTTTTGGGTGAAGAAATCGACATTAATTTGAAGGCGCCCATTGGTCTTGCTGCAGCGGGTCAAGTAAGCGCAACACGTAAGAAATTTCGTGGCACCTTGGAGCGAGCCGAGCATAGTGAGGCTTCTGCGAAAGAAGCCGATGCTGCTGTCTGGCAGATTGTTTGGAGTGAAGCACCTGTGGCTAAGCCGGGTGCTCGCATTAGTAAAAATCGCCCACCTGCACCAGTGCAGGCTTTGGGCTTTAGGTTGGAAGAATTGCGGGATGCGCGTTTAGCGCCTATTGTTAATTTCAAAGGACGTGCCAGTCTGACGGATCAGTCTAGCGGTGCATCTGAAGATGAATCAGAAAATATAGGAGAGTGAAGTCATGAATCGCGAAATGTTGATGTTGGTAGAAGCCATCTCACGCGAAAAAAGCGTTGAGTTAGATGTAGTTTTTGGCGCTGTTGAGGCGGCCTTGGCGCAGGCAACTAAAAAATTGTTTCCTGGCGATGTGGATATTCGCGTCGCGATGGATCCTGACACAGGAAGCTATGAGACTTTCCGCCGTTGGCATGTCGTTCCGAACGAAGCCGGTTTGCAGTTGCCTGACCAAGAAATTTTGCATTTTGAAGCGCAAGAGCAGATTCCTGACATTGAAGTTGATGAGTACATCGAGGAATCCGTGCCCTCAGTGCCAATCGGTCGCATTGGCGCGATGGCCGCTAAGCAAGTGATTTTGCAAAAAATCCGCGAAGCCGAGCGTGAAATGATCTTAGCTGACTTTATGTCACGAGGTGAGAAAATTTTGGTCGGTACCGTAAAGCGTATGGACAAAGGCGATTTGATCATTGAAAGTGGTCGTGTTGAAGGCCGTTTGCGCCGTACTGACATGATTCCGAAAGAAAATTTCCGTGCTGGCGACCGTGTTCGTGCCTTGATCACGGAAGTTGACAGCACCTTGCGCGGCGCTCCCATCATTTTGTCGCGTAATGCGCCGCAATACATGGTTGAGTTGTTCCGCAACGAAGTGCCTGAAATCGAACAAGGCTTGCTAGAGATCAAATCCTGCGCACGTGACCCCGGTTCACGAGCCAAGATTGCCGTTTTGTCGCATGACAAACGTGTTGACCCGATTGGTACGTGTGTCGGTGTGCGTGGTACGCGTGTGAATGCGGTGACTAACGAACTCGGTGGCGAGCGTGTGGATATTGTGTTGTGGAGTGAAGACCCAGCGCAGTTCGTCATTGGTGCTTTGGCTCCAGCCAACGTCACATCGATTGTGGTGGACGAAGAGCGTCACGCCATGGATGTGGTGGTTGACGAAGAGAACTTGGCGATTGCCATTGGCCGTGGCGGACAAAACGTGCGCTTGGCCTCTGACCTGACGGGTTGGAAAATCAACATCTTGGATGCTGCTGAATCTGCCCAAAAGAATGCCAGCGAGACGGATACAAGCCGCAAGTTGTTCATGGAAAAACTTGATGTGGACGAAGATATCGCCGACATCTTGATTTCTGAAGGTTTTACCAGCCTCGAAGAAGTGGCTTACGTGCCATTGCAAGAGATGTTGGAAATCGAAAGCTTTGACGAAGACACGGTCAACGAGCTACGTACACGCGCTAAAGATGCTTTGTTGACGATGGAAATTGCCAAAGAAGAAAATGTAGAAGAAGCATCGCAAGATTTGCGCGATTTAGAAGGCTTAACGCCTGAACTGATCAGCAAACTCGCTGATGGCAGCGTTCACACACTTGACGATTTGGCTGATTTGGCTGTCGATGAGTTGGTTGAAATTACAGGTCAGTCTGACGAAGAAGCCAAAACGTTGATTATGAAAGCGCGTGAACATTGGTTTACCAATGACGACTCATCTGAAGCAGCTCCTCAAGCAGCACCTAAAGCTTAACGGTTATGAAAGATTACACAGACTATGTCCACCACGACCGTTGCCGATTTTGCAGCTGAACTCAAAAAATCAACCTCTATTCTTTTAGAGCAACTCAACAGCGCGGGCGTTGCGAAAGCTGCTGCCTCTGACGCTTTGAGTGATGCTGACAAGCAAAAATTATTAGCTTTCCTGCAGACCAGCCATGGCACGGTCTCGGGTGAGCGCAAAAAGATCACGTTGGTCAAAAAATCAACGACTGAAATCAAGCAAGCTGATGCCTCTGGCAAGGCGCGTACGATTCAAGTTGAGGTGCGCAAAAAGCGTACCTTCATTCAGCGCGACGAAGCTGCTGAAGGGCAAGCTGAAGAAGCTGCCGCAGCCGCGCAGACGGCATCGGATGAGGCTCAAGCTGTGTCCGAACGTGCCGATTTGCAACGCCGTGAACACGAAGCGCAAATCGAAGCGGACTTGATTCGTAACGAAGAGGCGCAGTTGGTCGAGCAGCGTCGTTTACGTGAAGAACAAGAGCAAAAAGCGGCCGAAGTTGCACATAAAGCTTCTGTTGAAGCTATACAAGCAGCTGAACCAGTTGTGGTCAAAGCTATTGATGTGGCCGAAGCTGTGCTGGCTACAAAAGCTGTTAAACGCGTCGGTAACAAGATTGCACCTGTTGTTGATGAAAAAGCTGAAAAAGCTGCTGCTGATGCCTTGGCAAAAGCAACTGAAGTTGCACATGCTGCTGAGTTAGCGCAAACAAAAGCTAAGACTGCCACAGAAGCTAAAGCCGCTGCGGTTACAAAAGCTGTAGAAGATGCAAAAGCGTTGGTCGCCGCCGAATCTGCGCGTGCTCAAGATTTGGGTGACCGCAGACGTAAAGCCGAGGCAGAAGCTGCAGCCATACGTTTGATGATGTCTGCGCCAGCCAAGCCGCCTGTCGTGGCGAAAAAACCTGAGCCACCAAAGGTTGCCATCAAAGGTACCTTACATAAGCCTGCTACAGGTAGCACGGTTGCAAAACCTGGTGCTAAGCCAGGCGCACCAGGCGCTC
>JAYUJX010000065.1:0-2415 GCA_043764955.1 Polaromonas sp. | reverse complement strand
ATCAAGTTCGACGGCCTCAGCCGCGTTAGCCACGTGACCGACGCGACCGACTGGCGTGTGGAGTACCCATTTGTGGTGCTGACGCCGGATTCTGAAGCTGAGATGGCAGGCTTGGTCAAAGGCTGTATCGAGCTGGGGCTGACGATTATTCCACGTGGCGGCGGTACAGGCTACACCGGTGGGGCGATTCCGTTGACGTGGAAAAGTGCGGTCATCAACACCGAAAAACTAGAAGCCATGACCGAGGTGGAAATGCGCACCTTGCCGGGTCATAGCCAACCCGTTGCGACGGTGTGGACCGAGGCTGGCGTGGTGACACAGCGTGTGGCGGATGCGGCGGAGCGGGGCGGCTTTGTCTTCGCGGTCGACCCAACTTCTGCCGAAGCCAGCTGCATTGGCGGCAACATCGCCATGAACGCAGGCGGCAAAAAAGCCGTGTTGTGGGGCACCGCGCTAGACAATTTGGCCAGCTGGCGCATGGTGACGCCTGACGCCACATGGCTGGAAGTGACCCGCTTGAACCACAACATGGGCAAAATCCATGATGCGGCGATGGCGAGTTTTGAGTTGAAATACTTTGAGGCTGACGGCAAAAAGCTGATTAAGACTGAGCAATTGGACATAGCCGGCCCGTCTTTCCGCAAAGAAGGCCTGGGCAAAGACGTGACCGACAAGTTTTTGAGTGGCTTGCCAGGGATTCAAAAAGAAGGATGCGACGGCCTGATCACCAGTGCCCGCTGGGTGGTGCACAAGATGCCGCAGCACACTCGCACGGTTTGCCTGGAGTTTTTCGGCAATGCCAAAGACGCCGTGCCTAGCATCGTTGAGGTCAAAGATTTCATGTTCGCCGAACAAAAGCGCACGGGCGTCTTGCTGGCTGGTTTGGAGCATTTAGACGACCGCTATTTGAAAGCCGTGGGTTACGCGACCAAATCGAAGCGCGCGCATACTGGGACGAGCAACGGGCTCCCAAAAATGGTGTTGTTTGGCGATATCGCTGGCGACAATGCGGACGACGTGGCGCGTGCCACCTCTGAGGTGGTGCGGATTGCCAATTCGCGCAATGGCGAGGGTTTCATCGCCATCAGCCCAGAAGCACGGAAAAAGTTTTGGCTAGACCGGAAACGCACAGCGGCGATTTCTAAGCACACCAACGCCTTCAAAATCAACGAAGACGTGGTCATCCCGCTGCCGCGCATGGCAGAGTACACCGATGGCATCGAGCGTATCAATATCGAGTTGAGTCTGCAAAACAAAATCAAGCTGTGCGATGCACTGGAAGATTTCTTCAAACAAGGTCAGTTGAAGGGCAATTTGCCGCTGAGCAAGCATGACGACGCAGTGGGCATGACGTCCAGCGAGCTGCTGGAAGACCGCGTTGCCCAAGCTTTGGCCTTGGTGGCAGATGTGCGCGATCTATGGGTTGGCTGGCTGGCAAATGTGGAGACGCTGTTTCCACAGCTACAGGACCACACTTTGCGCGCCAGCTGGAAAACAGATATTCGCGCCAAGCTGCAGTTGATCTTCACCGGCGCAGCGTTTGTGCCAGTTTTGGATGAATGCACTGCGATCCATAAACGTGTTCTCAAAGGTCGCGTTTGGGCGGCTTTGCACATGCATGCGGGTGACGGCAATGTGCATACCAATTTGCCGGTGAACAGCGACGACTACGAAATGCTGCAGTCCGCCCACGCCGCTGTAGCCCGCATCATGGTGTTGGCGCGCAGCTTGAACGGCGTCATTTCGGGCGAGCATGGCATTGGCATCACCAAGCTGGAGTTTTTGACGGATGCGGAGTTGCAACCCTTTGCAGATTACAAACAACGCGTTGACCCAGAAGGCAGATTCAACAAAGGCAAGCTCTTGCGCGAGAGTTTGATTCGCCCCGAAATTGTTGCAAATTCACTACAAAAATCAGAGCAATCTAGGCAATCAATACGCCGGCTACGAGCTGATTCATCGGTTAAATTGAACGATGAAGCGAAGACCTGGAATTCTGACTTGAGCAATGCCTACACGCCAAGTTTTGGGCTGATGGGGCATGAATCTCTCATCATGTCGCAAAGCGATATTGGCGCAATTGCAGACAGCGTGAAAGACTGCCTACGCTGCGGTAAATGCAAACCGGTTTGTGCGACGCACGTCCCGCGTGCGAATTTGCTTTACAGCCCGCGCAACAAAATTTTGGCAACGTCGTTGTTGGTTGAAGCGTTTTTGTACGAAGAGCAAACGCGCCGTGGTATCAGCATCAAGCATTGGCAAGAGTTTGAAGACGTGGCGGACCACTGTACGGTGTGCCACAAGTGTTTGTCGCCTTGCCCGGTCGATATCGACTTTGGCGACGTGTCTATGAATATGCGCAATTTGCTGCGCAAAATGGGGCAAAAAACCTTCCGTCCAGGCAATGCGTTGGCG
>JAYUJX010000064.1:0-9020 GCA_043764955.1 Polaromonas sp. | reverse complement strand
TTCAGGTGGCACAGTAATAGCGATTTCTGAGTTCAAGACCTGCCACAACTGGCTCAAGCGGCTGACCGCCTCGGCTGATGTGTCTTGCACTGGAACTTTGCTTGAATGGCTCAAGGAATCTCGCATGACATACGTTTTAGATTTTTTATTCAGCGTAATTTCAGTATCCAGAATTCGCCAGAACTTTCTCAATTTGTCGTTGGCTTCAATGGTGGTAGCTGTGGCGACAACTGACCCGCCAACAGCATCAGCTTGCCGCTTGTTCGCAATTTCCGTATTCAAGACGCGCCACAGTTGACGCGGCACAGTTGAAACTTCTTTGGTTTTCTCTTCGACACCGGCTTCCCTGTCGGTTGATCCGACTTGGCGTTTAAACGCAATATCCGTATTCAACACCGACCAAAGCTGCCCCATCACACCAGCTGCTTCGTCAAGCTTATCTTGGTGCAATGTGATTTCTGCTTCAGTCGCGGGTATCGGTTGGTTGTTTTCGTCTGTTTTAAGAACAATATCTGTATTCAGCACACGCCACAGTTGCCCCAATACGTCGCCTGCATCTTTGTCACTCGCGTTGTTTGGGTCTTTACTTGCCTTTGCAGACTTACTCCACGCGATATCCGTATTGAGCACACGCCAAAGTTGATTCAGCACTTCGCCACTGTCTTTATTAACAACGTCTGCGCCCGACTCACCAGAGATTCCGTTTTTATTGGTCAGAACTCGCTTGTCTTCTTCAACTTCTAAATCAGCGTTTTTAAAAGCTAATTGGTTATCTACCAGCTCTGTACCAACCGTCACAATGTGCCCTTTAGTCTGGAGCACACTCAACAAAGCATACGTTTTATCGACTGGTAATTTCAAACGACGGGCAACCAAAAAGCCAACCATGGCGCGCTTATCCAACAGCGCGCAAATCAGTTTCAAGGCATCGACCAAATCACCATGCATATTGCCAAGATTTGGCCATGAATCCAAGCGCAAAAGGCACAGCATGAATTGACTATCCGAACGCCGAATCGTGACTGCGTAAGCAATACTCCAATCCGCCGCTGAAGTCGTTCGTGAAAGCGCTGCTGCCATATTTTCGCAAATGAATTAATTTTGTTTTTGACAGCATGCCTCAATGAGCATGCCCAAGTACATGTGCAATTTACTTACAAAGATAAATAAAAATTGCAACTACCATAAACAAAAGTATACAAATAACTACAAATTCACACGAACAAATATAAGCAAATCGTTGCTTATTTACAACTTAAGACCATGATTTTAGTCACAAAAGTTCAAAAATCACAGCAGTCTTATGAAGCTCTTGAAGTTACACGACGACAACTCCAAACAGCAACAATCGCAATGCCACAAAAACACAAAAATGACCAGTTGGCGATAGAGCCGCCTAGAAAGGTCCAATCGATTTTGGTGCAATCACCCGAGCCTTTCAGGATCATAGGAACGAGATTTTGCATTGGAAACGTCTCAATCATGCCGTAAATATCACGTCCACAACTTGCAATTTCAGGCGGATACCACTGAAGCCAACTTTGACGCGCGGCCACAAACGCCCCACCCAGCGCGGTAATGATAACCAGCCAAGAAGCACTGATTTGAATACCTTTTATGCCAGTAGACGAGGCAATTATTGCCCATATAGCTATAAAAATCATAGCGTATCGCTGCACAATACACATCGGGCATGGCTCTAAACCACCTACGTGTTGTAAATAGAAGCCAAAACTCAGCATGGCAACGCAGCCTAAGGCTATCAAAGCCATGATTTGTCTAAAACTAAAATGGTCTAAAAAACTCAAAGCATTCAAAATAATGACTCCACGGTAAAATCAAATTAACTGACATCAAAACTTTTTAAAAGTTCTTTAAAACTCTCTGAAAATTTATATAAGGTAAGTAATCATATGGCACGCATGGTCAACTGTATCAAATTAGGCATTGAAGCTGAAGGCTTGGACTTTCCGCCGTACCCGGGTGACTTGGGCAAGAAGCTGTGGGAAGGCGTCAGCAAGCAAGCTTGGACCGACTGGATGAAGCACCAAACCATGCTGGTCAATGAAAATCGCCTCAATTTGGGTGATTTGCGTGCCCGCCAATACCTTGCCCGCCAAATGGAAGCGCATTTCTTCGGCGGTGGCGCTGATGCTGCGCAAGGCTACGTGCCGCCTAGCGCCTAGACTGACCTCCGAGCAATAAACTCGAAGCACTGATATCGCTCACTGTGTTGTTATCGGCGCAGGTATTGCCGGCGCGTGCACCGCTGCTAACCTTGCGCAGCGCGGCTGGCAAATCACCGTGGTTGATGCTGCGGCTGAACCAGCCAGCGGCGCATCCGGCTTACCCGTTGGTTTGTATGCACCATACATATCTGCAGACAACAACTTCACCTCGCAAATCTCCTCTGTCGGTGTTCAATTCACGCAAAAACTAGCTCGTCAACTGCTGGTAGAAGGTGTTGAATGGCAAGCCAGCGGCGTGACAACGACAAAATTAGCGCGTCAATACGGCGAAGCAGAACAGTGGCACGCTGATGCAGGTTGGATCAAGCCCGCAGCACTTGTAAAAGCTTGTTTATCGCAGGCAAATGTGACTTGGCGTGGCAATTGTGATGTTAGACGGCTGGTTCGCGAGGACGGGCAGTGGACACTTTTGGACAGCGATGACCAAGTTTTGCTTCGTGCAGACATGGTTGTCGTTGCCGCGTCAAACCAAAGCGCTGATTTGCTGAATACGATTCCAGCCATGCCGAAGTTGAATTTTCAAGCCGTTCGCGGGCAAGTTACCTACGGCGATTTAGAAACCAAAACATCAGCCTTCCCCATCAACGGTGGCGGCAGTTATATAGAAACAGACACCGAATGGCTCATAGGCGCAACGTATGACAGAGACAATCTCAGTTTAGAGCCGAGCATTCGCGATCAAGTCGACAATTTCGAACGTTTAGAAAATCTGGTACCCGACATTGCCACGCGCCTTAAGCCAACTTTTGAGCGCGGTTTGGTGAAAAACTGGGTCGGTATGCGCTGCGCAACAACCGACAGATTACCTATCGTCGGGGAAGTCATGCCTGGCTTGTGGTTTTGTACCGCCATGGCGTCGCGGGGTTTGACGTTTGCACCTTTGTGCGCAGAATTGTTAGCTGCACAATGTGAAAGCGAGGAATTACCGCTGAAGCCGCGCCTTGTAAAAGCACTCAGCGTTCAGCGCTATATGAAAAAATAGAGACAACGACGTCCAACTAGTGTAAGAATCCAGACGGTAAATAAGACTCAGTGATACCAAACTGATAATAAATCACAAAATCCAAGCATCCATGAACAGCGCACCACCTACATGAACACAAAAAAACTCATCATCCTGCTCGCCGTCTTCGCCGCAGCCATCGCTTTTTTCGTGTTTGATTTGGGTAAATTCTTCAGCCTCGCTTATATCAAAGAAGGCCAACAGTCGTTTTCAGCGCTATACGACGCACGCCCCGTTTTCATCACCGCTGTGTTTTTCGCCATTTATGTGGCCATCACTGCCCTATCGCTACCAGGTGCGGCCATCATGACGCTGGCTGCTGGCGCAAGTTTTGGGCTGGTTTGGGGCACAGTCGTCGTGTCATTCGCATCCACCCTGGGCGCAACCTGCGCGATGCTTATTTCGCGCTACGTGCTGCGCGACAGCATTGAGAAGCGCTTTGGTGCCAAGCTGGCAGATGTGAACAAGGGCATGGAAAAAGAGGGTGCGCTTTACCTGTTCACCCTGCGCTTGATTCCTTTGATTCCCTTCTTCATGCTGAACGTGCTGATGGGGCTGACCAAAATGAAAACGCTGACCTTCTTTTGGGTCAGCCAACTGGGCATGCTGGCAGGCACGATTGCCTATGTCAATGCAGGTACTGAAATAGCCAAAATCGACTCTTTGCGCTCCATCTTGTCGCCCGGTTTGATTGGCTCATTCGTCTTGCTGGGTTTGTTTCCGCTCTTGATGAAAAAGGTACTGGATATCTTCAAAAAACGCAAAGTGTATGCCCGCTGGAACAGCGTGAAACCCAAAACTTTTGACCGCAACCTCATCGTCATCGGTGCGGGTGCTGGCGGCTTGGTCACAGCCTTGATTGGCGCAGCCGTCAAAGCGAAAGTCACCTTGGTTGAAGCCCACAAAATGGGCGGTGATTGTTTGAATTTTGGCTGCGTGCCCAGCAAAGCCATCATCAAATCCGCCAAATTAGCGCATCAAATGCGCCATGCCGACAAATACGGTTTGCAAAAGGCCTTTCCCGCTTTCGACTTCAAAGCCATCATGCAGCGCGTACACGACATCATTGCCGCCATTGCGCCGCACGACAGCGTGGAGCGTTTCACAGGTTTGGGTGTGGATGTGCTGGAAGGCTACGCCAAAATCATCAACCCGTGGACAGTTGAAATCGCCCTGAAAGACGGCAGCAAAAAAACGCTGACCACCCGCAGCATCGTCATCGCCGCCGGTGCCAGCCCCGTGGTGCCACCTTTGCCAGGTATTGAGCAGTCTGGTTACGTGACCAGCGACACCCTGTGGGACGCTTTTGCCAAGCTGGATGCCCTGCCCAAGCGCTTGGTCGTGCTGGGTGGCGGACCGATTGGCTGTGAATTGGCGCAAGCGTTTGCGCGCCTGGGCTCTGTGGTGTCACAAATAGAAATGGCACCGCGCATATTGATTCGGGAAGACGAAGAAGTGTCTGCCTATGCTCAAAAATCATTGTCTAGCGATGGCGTGCAAGTACTGACATCGCACAAAGCGCTGCGCTTTGAAAACGCCAATGGTGTTAAAACCTTGGTTGTAGAGCATGCAGGCGTTGAAAAACGCATTGAGTACGACGAAGTGATTTGTGCCGCCGGCCGCATCGCACGACTCAAAGGTTACGGCTTGGAAGACTTGGGCATCCCGACCCAGCGCACGGTCGACACCAACGAGTATTTAGAAACCATCTACCCCAATATTTACGCCGCTGGCGACGTGGCTGGCCCCTACCAATTCACCCACACTGCCGCGCACCAAGCGTGGTATGCGGCTGTCAACGCGCTGTTTGGCACCTTCAAAAAGTTCAAAGCCGACTACCGCATCATCCCTGCCGCTACATTTATTGACCCCGAAGTGGCTCGTGTCGGCTTGAACGAATCTGAGGCAAAAGCCCAAAACATCGCCTATGAAGTGACCAAATACGGCATCGACGACCTGGACCGCGCCATTGCCGACAGCGAAGCGCATGGCTTCATCAAGGTGCTGACCGTGCCAGGCAAAGACAAAATATTAGGTGTCACCATCGTCGGTGTGCATGCGGGCGACTTGCTGGCCGAGTACGTGCTGGCTATGAAGCACGGCTTGGGGCTGAACAAGATTCTGGGAACTATCCACGCCTACCCCACTCTAGCTGAGAGCAACAAATTTGTAGCGGGTCAGTGGAAACGTGCACACCAGCCCGTGAAGCTGCTTGAATATGTCAAGAAATACCACGATTGGCGTAGAGGCTGAATTTAAGGCTGAATTTCTAATTTAAGGATATTTATGAAACTGCTTACCACTCAATTTGCTACGTTTTTAATAGCTATTCTGGCAATAATTACGCCGACTAGAACCGTATTTGCACAGTCTTTTGACCACAATTACGCGGCTTACGACGCACAGCTCAAAAAGCATGTCAAATGGCTGCCTGACAACAAACAAAGCCGCGTCAACTACAAAGGTTTCGCAGCAGAACGCGCAGAATTTGGCAAAACCTTGGACGCCTTCAGTACGGTCACCACCGCCCAGTTCGCCACCTTCAACAAAGAGCAGCAAATGGCGTTTTTGATCAACGCTTACAACGCCTACACCATCGAGCTGATTTTGAACAAATACCCTGATGTCAAATCCATCAAAGACCTAGGCAGCACTTTTTCTAGCCCGTGGAAGAAAAGCTTTTTCAAACTTTTGGGTGAAGAGCGCAATCTGGATTGGTTAGAGCACGACAAGCTGCGCCCCACAGGTAAAAACATCATCAATGGCGGCTACCAAGACCCGCGCATCCACATCGCCATCGTCTGCGCCAGCATCGGTTGCCCCGCCCTGCCACCCGAGGCTTTTACCGCAGCCAAGCTAGACGCCCAGCTTGACGCCGGCATGGCACGCTTTGTGCAGGACAAAACTCGTAACCGCTATGCTGATGGCAAACTGCAAGTTTCCAGTATCTTCAAGTGGTTCAAAGATGATTTCGAAAAGGGTTACAAAGGATTTAGCAAAGTCGAAGACGTTTTCGCAAAATACGCCGATAATTTAAGTAATGATTCAGCTATTCAAGGACAACTTCGTGCCAAAACGGTTTCTATCAGCTACCTCGATTACGACTGGTCTCTAAACGATGCGGGTCGTTAAGTTCCTATTTTTAACGACGCTGGCAGGTAACACCTCTCTAGCTGCCGAATTGAGCGCATTCTCATCAGCGACTAACGCCACGCCCCCCGCGCCGTGGCAAGTGATGGGTTTGCCTGGCCGCTACACCAAGCCGCAGACGCAGTTTGACGTGACCGAGCTGGACAACAAAAAAGTGCTGCGCGTGAGGACCGACAAATCCTACGCCAACTTGGTGCATGCTTGGCAAGGCAATGCCAGTGCTGTTTCATTCAACTGGCGCTTAGACAACCCCTTGCTTGATGCGAATTTAAAGTCAAAGAATGGCGACGATGCCGCCCTCAAAGTTTGCCTAAGCTTTGACATGCCCATGGAAAAAGTGCCTCTTGCCGACCGCGCCAAACTTAAACTTGCTCAATTTTTAAGCCATGACCATCTGCCCACCGCCACCGTTTGCTACGTGTGGGCGCATGCAGAACCTGTGGGTACGGACTTTAACAACCCCTTTACGGGCCGCGTGCATTACATCGTGCTGAACTCGGGCGAGGCGCAACTCAAAACTTGGCAATCGCACCAGCGCAATGTCAGCGCTGATTTTCTAAAAGCCTTTGGCAATGAAACCACCCTTGTGCCGCCCATCACAGCTATCATTGTGGGTGCTGATTCCGACAATACGCTTGGCAGCAGCTTAGGCTATGTGTCTGACATCGTGATTAAACCCTGAGCTTCACCCTGAGTTT
Source organism: Polaromonas sp. (assembly GCA_043764955.1). GTDB lineage: Bacteria > Pseudomonadota > Gammaproteobacteria > Burkholderiales > Burkholderiaceae_C > Aalborgiella. The sequence goes on along the minus strand of JAYUJX010000064.1, from coordinate 1,920 downwards.
CAACCCTGAGCAATTGCCTTGAACTCTGAATCTGATCTCCCGCAGCAAGCGTATATCCGGATATGAAAACACTGCTTTTGTTCAATTACGACTGGGATGCCGAAGGTTTCCAGCGCTTAGCCACGCAAAAAGGCCAAACATGGTCAAACGCTTTCACCAGCCGTGGTTTCGACCTGTTTTCTTTCCCCAGCAACGCAAACCTCGTCCTGTTTGACTTAGACCGCTTCGTCAACAAGCTCGCCAAACAAGCCAAACGCGCAGATTGGACGTCGGTAAGCTCGCAGCACGAGCAATTTGGCACACTCGCCGCCGCCATGCTGGCCGAAAAAATGGGCTGGCCGGGCACACCACCGGCAGCCGTCGCCGCCTGCCAGCACAAGCTGTATGCACGGCAAGTGTTGCAGCAAGTCTGCCCCGAGGCCACCGTCACCTTCCAGCGCATGCCTGCCGCGTATGGCGAGCCCGTACCCGATGGTTTAAGCTATCCCACCTTCGTCAAACCCGTCAAAGCCGCTTTCTCGGTCTTGGCCAAAACCGTCCACTCCCGAGACGAGCTGCAGCAATTCACCCGCTTTGGCGCGTACGAGCTGTGGGTGATCAAACGCTTGGTCGAACCCTTTGAACGCATCGCTAAAAAGCTGCTTCCCGCTTCGGCACAGGCTGGCACGGCGCACAGCATGATTTTGGAAACACCTGCCAACTCAGCCAACGCGCAGCAATACAGCCTTGACGGCATCGCTTTTAACGGCAACATCCAACCTCTGGGCGTGGTCGACTCCGTCATGTACCCCGGCACACAGGCGTTCATGCGGTTTGATTACCCAAGTAAATTGCCAGCAAACATCCAAGCCCGCGCCATCGACGTCGCAAGCAAGTTCCTCACAGCCATCTGTTACAGCCACGGTTTGTTCAATATGGAGTTTTTTTACGACGCTGCGCTAGACAAGTTAACAGTGATCGAATTCAACCCTCGCATGGCCTCGCAATTTGCTGATTTGTACTTGCGCGTTGACGGCATTGACCTCTACGCCATGGCTTTGGAGCTGGCGCATGGGCGCGACCCGTGGCTGCTGCCGCGACATTTACCAACAGCGCAACTGGCAACCAGCGCCGTCTACCGCGTCTTCGACAGCGCCCAGCCCACCCTGCAACAAACCATCCCGCCCATGCCCTCGGATGCACAACTGCTTGATTTAAAACAACAATTCCCTGACCACCTGCTCTTGAGTTTCCCTAAAACCGGTGGCTCCACTGCACGAGATTTCAAATGGCTGGGCAGCTACCGCTACGGCATTTTGCATTTGGGTGGCCAAAGCGAAGCCGATATAAAATCGTGTCTAGACGCAGCCAGTGAGATACTGGGCTGGCCTGCCCCAATGGCTGAAAACTACCCAACTGCAACTTTCACCCAGCTTTTGAATCAAAACAAGCAAAATAGCACATCAACTGACTTACCCAACCGGAGACTGACTGCATGACACCCAAAAACCTCAACATTTTCAAAGGCTTAACCTCGTGGCTAGCCACCCTCGCCCTGATCTGCGTGGCCGGCTGCTCCACCATCAGCGCCAACACCGCACAAAACCCGGGCGGCGCGTACACCCCTGTCAACGCCCATGAGCAAGACGGCCAAAGCCGCCTGATGCTCAAAGGTTACGACGTGGTGAGCTACTTCACCCAAAACAAACACGCCATGGGCAAAGCCGAATTCCGCAGCATCCATGAAGGCATCACCTTTCAGTTCGCCAATGCAGAGCACAAAGCCCTGTTCGACAAAGAACCCGCCAAATACCTGCCCCAATACGGCGGCTACTGCGCTGACGGCATTTTGTACGGCATCCCATGGGGCGGCGATGCTGACACGTGGATCATGAAAGACGGCAAACTCTACATCTTCGGCGGCCAAAGCTCCAAAGACGC
>JAYUJX010000063.1:0-2423 GCA_043764955.1 Polaromonas sp. | reverse complement strand
ATGTTTTGCCCTTACTACAAAGGCTTCGACAGGCTCAGCCCGAACGGATATATTTGGTAATTCTAAATAATAACACTATAAATTTAATAGCACTTCAGTCAATAAATACGCCGGCTAGATTGCAATTTAACCTCTAAAATCATGACTACAGCTACTATTTCACCGCCAAGTGCCCAAACTGCCCAACATGACACCGAAGGCGCGCTCAAATTCATCACCTGCGGCAGCGTGGACGATGGCAAAAGCACGCTGATCGGCCGCCTGCTGGTCGATACCAAAGCCGTGCTGCAAGACCACTTGGCTGGCGTGCAGCGCTCGGGCGAGACCGATTTGGCGTTGTTGACAGACGGACTCTCTGCAGAACGCGAGCAAGGCATCACCATCGACGTGGCCTACCGCTATTTCGCGACCGAAAACCGCAAATTCATCATCGGCGACGCACCCGGTCATGAGCAGTACACCCGCAACATGGTGACTGCAGCTTCCAGGGCCGACGCCGCAGTCGTTTTGGTCGACGCTAGCAAGCTGGATTGGCAAAACCCTGCCTTGGAATTGCTCCCTCAGACCCGCCGCCACAGCCTCTTGGCGCATTTGCTGCGCGTGCGCTCCATCGTTTTCACCGTCAACAAGCTGGACGCGGTTGAACATGTCGAAGGAGGTGCCGAGCTGGCTTTTGCCAACATCAGTGCGGCTTTGAACAAATTTGCTACTGCTGCCGACATCACCGTTGCAGCTATCGTGCCGATTTCCGCGCTCAAAGGCTGGAACGTGGTGGACTCTAAACCGGGTTGGACGGCGTACAACGGGCCAAGTTTGCTACAGATTTTGGAATCTTTGCCAACGACTGCGGCGGAAACCGAGCAGCCGTTCGCCTTTCCGGTGCAATGGGTGGAGAAGTTCTCATCCAGCGCCGACACCTCCCAAGGCCGCCGCGTGTTCTGGGGTCGTGTCGCGACAGGCAGCGTGAGCGTCGGTCAACAAATCACCATTTTGCCAAGCGGCCAAACCGCCACGGTTGCGCAGGTGCTAGACCGCGCCCGCCGCCCTGGCAGCGTAGATGCGAGCCAGAGCGCGGGTATCGTGCTAGACCGCGAAGTGGACGTGTCGCGTGGCGACTGGCTGCTGGCCATGGACACCTTCACGCCCAGTCGCGAGATCAAAGCGACCATCGCCTGGCTGGACGACGAACCGCTCATCGCCGGTCGTGCCTACTGGGCGCTGCATGGCCACCGTTGGGTGAAAGCCAAAATCAAACGCGTGGTGCACAAGCTGGACATCAACACACTGGCCGAACTGGAGGCGACACATCTGGACCCGAACGCCATTGGCCACATTGAAATTTCTCTGCAAGAACCGATTGCCGCCGTGCCCTACAAGCTGTCGCGCGGCATGGGGTCGATGGTGTTGGTCGATACGGCTAGCCATAAAACCTCAGGCGCTGTGTTGATATCCTGATTTCACAGCCTGAATCTCGTAAAATCATAGTATTACCGTTAGGACTGAGCTTGTCGAAGTCTTCAAGAACCTTTCGACTGGCTCAGGGCGAACGGGTATTGAATTAGTTAGCAACAATTATCGTTTTAAGCACACCATGACCCATATCGTTTCTGAATCCTGTATCAAATGCAAATACACCGACTGTGTGGACGTGTGCCCGGTCGATTGCTTCCGCGAAGGCCCGAACATGCTGGTCATCGACCCCGATGAATGCATCGACTGCGCCGTCTGCATCCCCGAATGCCCGGTCAACGCCATTTATGCCGAAGAAGACGTACCCGCCGATCAGCTCGCGTTCATCAAATTGAACGTCGAACTGGCGCGCGCGGAAGGCTGGAAGAGCATCACCAAGCGTAAACCAGCCCTACCCGATGCAGACGACTGGAAAGACGTGAAAAGCAAGATTGGCTTGCTGGTACGCTGATAAATCCCAACATGACTCAGCCCATCACCATCCAAGCCCTCATCATTGGCGCGGGACCGGTGGGTTTGTTTCAGGCGTTTGAGCTGGGTTTACTAGGCATCCAGTCTCATATCGTTGATGTCCTGCCCTACGCGGGTGGCCAGTGCATTGAGCTATACCCCGACAAGCCGATCTACGACATTCCAGGCACAGTCGCCACCACGGGGCGGCAACTGGTAGCGTCACTTTTAGAGCAGCTCAAGCCTTTCAAGCCCGCTTTTCACCTGAACCAACAGGTCAACGCGTTGGCGCGACAGGCGGATGGTCGGTTTTTGGTGGAGACTTCTGCAAATCCATCATCTGCAAATCAATCTTTTCTAACCAAAACCATCTTCATCGCAGCCGGTGTGGGTGCTTTTCAGCCTAAAAAGTTGACGGTCCACGGTTTGGACACCTTTGCTGGGACGCAGCTTTTCTACCATCTGGACGCGCAGGCTGACTTTGCAGGCAAACAAGTCACCAT
>JAYUJX010000062.1:0-2429 GCA_043764955.1 Polaromonas sp. | reverse complement strand
TGACGCAGGCGCGATGGCCGGCACCTTTGGCGCGTTGGCACATGGCCTGCAAACGTATCGTGATGGTTTGAAGTTTGCCGGTGTGCTGGCCAACCGTGCCGCTTCAGTCGGGCATGCCGATATGCTCAAAGTCAGCCTGCGTGACCCGCTGCAGTGGCAGGGCGCTTTGATGCGTGATGGAGCGCTGACGCTGCCCGAACGACATTTGGGTTTGGTGATGGCCACTGAGTTGACCGATGCAATGGCTCGCTTAGACGTAGCAGCAGACGCCTTGGCCAACACGCCCTTGGGGCAAAAGAGTTCAGATGATTTGAAATCTTGGGAAGTTGTGTTCGATGCTCCAGAATCTAAGGTTACCCCAGCAAAGTCCTTAACCGGCACAACCATTGCTATCGCCAAAGATGCTGCGTTTTGCTTCATTTACACCGCTAATATCGACTGTTTGCAACAGCTGGGAGTAGATGTCGTCTATTTTTCACCGTTGAAGGACGTTGAATTACCCGTTTGCGACGCGCTGTGGTTGCCGGGTGGTTACCCAGAGCTACACACGCAAACCTTGGCGAACAACACAAGCATGGCTGCGAGCATTCGCCAGCATGTTCATAATGGCAAACCCGTTTGGGCAGAATGTGGTGGCATGATGGCGCTGTTTGATAGTATTGAAACAGTCGATGGTGTGGTTCACGCTATGTGGGGCTTGATTCCAGGACGTATAGCAATGCAAAAACGGTTGGCAGCGCTGGGGCCACAGCAGTTAAATGCGTTTGCAGCATCATTAGAACCTTTAGAGCCGCTGAGAGGTCACACTTTCCATTACTCAACGTGCAGCACGGATTTACAAGCGATAACGCGCACCCAAGCCGCTCCTGGCAAAACCTTGCGAGGTGATGGCGAGGCTTTGTACCAAGCCGGTTCCATCCGTGCCAGCTACTTTCATGCGTGGTTTGCGTCTAGCCCTGCTGCGGCTGCACGATTGTTTTTGAAGGATGCGGTATGACATTTTCAATCGATACGACATCACTCGGCCCGCAGCGCATCGTCTGTATGACCGAGGAAACGACTGAATGGTTGTACATGCTGTGCGAAGAACGCCGCATTGTCGGTATCTCCGGCTACACCGTGCGCCCACGCCGTGCACGGGAAGAAAAGCCCAAAGTCAGCGCTTTTTTAAGTGCCAAGATTGAACAAATTTTGGCGTTGAAACCAGACTGCGTCTTCGGATTTTCTGATTTGCAGGCAGACATCGCGGCCACACTCATTCGCCACGGCGTACAAGTGACCGTGTTTAACCAGCGCAGTGTGGCTGAGATTTTCTCCATGATGTACCAAGTCGCAGCGATGGTCGGTAAAGTTGAGCTGGGTTTACAGTTGATTGCAGAAATGCAGTCAAAATTGCTACAAATAAAAGAGCAGTCTAGAAAATTAAAACGCCGACCAGCTGTGTTTTTTGAAGAGTGGGATACGCCCAATATGAGCTGTATTGCCTGGGTGTCAGAGCTCTTAGGCATTGCCGGCGGTGACGATTGCTTTCCTGAGCTGGCCGCCATGCCCTTGGGCAAAGGCCGCATCATTGCTGATCCTCTGGAGATTGTGCGTCGTAGTCCCGACATCATTCTTGGTTCCTGGTGCGGTAAGAAGTTTAGACCTGAGCATGTAGCTGCCAGAGAGGGATGGCAAAACGTACCAGCAGTCAAAAATAATCAACTCTTTGAGATCAAATCCCCAGATATTCTGCAGCCCGGCCCAGCGGCCTTGACAGACGGCGTGTCACACATGCACAAAATCATCATGGCTTGGGGTGAACAATATGCTTGAATTGATCTTAGGCGGTCAAAAAAGCGGTAAATCGCGTCGCGCAGAGTTTTTAGCTAGGGATTGGCTACTGCAATCGCCCCATCATAAAGCCGTTTTGATCGCTACCGCCCAGCCGTGGGACGAAGAAATGCAGCAACGCATTGCTCGGCACAAGCAAGACCGTGCCGAGCGCGTACCAGGCCTGACTACCGTTGAAGAACCCTTGCAGCTAGCGCAAACCATAGTGCGTTTGAGTCAACCCGACACCTTGCTGGTGGTCGATTGTTTAACGCTATGGTTGACCAATCTGCTCATGCCGGCGGATGTCGGGGATGTTGATAAATCACTCGCAAATACGCTTACAAATAAGCCTCTAGCCAGCAATTATATTGCCTACATAGCTATGTTATCTGTAGCAATTTCCAAGTCTACTGGCCCGGTCATCATCGTCAGCAACGAAATCGGGCTAGGCGTTATCCCTATGGGACGCGAGGTGCGCGCTTTTGTAGATGCATTGGGAAAATTGAACCAAGACATAGCGCAAGTTTGCGACAAAGTTACTTTGATGGTCGCTGGTTTACCTTTGGGTTTGAAATGAAAAAAATACTTGATTCGGTTCTATCTGCGTTGTTGAC
>JAYUJX010000061.1:0-2435 GCA_043764955.1 Polaromonas sp. | reverse complement strand
GATTGTCAATGTGACCGTCGCCTGTCTTTTTTCATTAATAAAGAATAATTACAGAACAAGATGCCAAATCAATCATTACCTTATCACCCGAAACAAGGCGAAGTCCTGAGGTGCGATTACTCAAATTTAGTAGATCCTGAAATGAGTAAGGTTCGGTGGGTTGTCGTGGTGTCGCCTAAATTTCTAAATCGTCCAAATTTATGCACTGTTGTTCCTCTTAGCACAACACCACCAAGGAAGGTTGAGGGTTATCACGTTCTTTTAGACAAAGATCCAGCCCCTAAAAGTGCTGAAGGCACAGTCGTTTGGGCTAAATGTGACATGCTTATGACCGTATCGTTTTCCCGACTATCGGCATACTATGATGGCCGCAGGCTTGATGGGAAACGAAATTATGTAAACTTAACTGTATCCATTCAAGAATTAGGCAAAATCAGGCTTGGGGTATTACATGCCTTGGGCTTAATATCCTTGTGGAAATAGTTTAAAGTTGTATAATCAAATAGTCCCCAGCTCGCTGGGCTTCGAGTCTCTCGTAAGAGAGCCGGCTTCAATAAGACGATTCCAAGTCTCTGAAGTCGCAGACGAAAGTCAACAAAAGCCGCTGCAATGCGGCTTTTGTCTTTTTGAGCCGCATCTAACTTTACCGCTCGACTTTTGCTCCACCAGTAACATGCCGGGCCAAAACAGATCGACGAAGCCGTCTACTTTGGCTCTTTTGTCATCTGTAACGAGGAGTTTTTTGACCGCGTGCTCAAATGTGCCAACGCGTTTGTCGGTGATGCCGAAAATCTCGAAAAAATCAATCCAAAACGGTTTGCCTTGAGAGTCTTCATTGGCCGCATCTGCCCAGGTGCGGCTGAAGGCGAGGGCGCGGGATTTGATTTCGTTCCAAGATAAAGGCATGCGCATAGCTTAACGTAAATTAGGCTGAGCACATGGGCACAAACGAGTTATCCGATTGTGTTCCAAAAATATGCCTAAAAATGACTAAAAATGACTAAAAATGACTCTAGCCGGCATATTTATTGCTTAAATAGCTATAAAATAAATAGCAAAAATAGAAATAATTTCTTCCAGTCGTCATTCCCGCGCAGGCGGGAATCCACAACCGCCACGATGGATTCCCGCCTTCGCGGGAATGACGAGATTCGGGCTACTTATTCCGCTTTAGCAGCCTGCCAAACCACCCGTTCAGGCGCTGAAAAGCAGAGGAAGCGTTTGTTCGTGGCGCGGCCTATGGCGCATAGGCTTAGTTTTTGGGCTAAGGCCAAGCCCATCTCCGTCATGCCGCTGCGCGAAACAACAACGGGGATGCCCATTTGGGCGGATTTCATGACCATTTCACTGGTTAAACGGCCTGTGGTGTAAAACACTTTGTTCTCGCCTTGTACGCTGGCAGGATCTTGCAGCCACATCCAGCCGGCAATGGTGTCAATCGCGTTATGGCGGCCTACGTCTTCCACGAAAATGAGTTGTTCTGCGGTTTCGGGCGACTGCGGCAGTGCTGAAAACAGTGCGCAGCCATGCACAGAGCCAGCTTGCTTGTACACGCTGTCTTGCAGGCGAATGGCGTTGGTGATGGCTTCTAGCTGCGCTTGGGTGACTTTGGTGTCGGGCAGGGTCACGCTGTCAAACGCGCCCATCAAGTCGCCAAACACGCTGCCTTGACCGCAGCCGGTGGTAACGACGCGCTTTTCGGTACGTTTTTCGATGTCGGTGATGCCGTGGCGGGTTTTGACGGCAGCGGCGCCGACTTCCCAATCGACGGTGATGGATTCAATCTCTGCAATCGAATCAACCAAGCGTTGGTTGCGCAAATAGCCTAAAACCAGCCACTCGGGGTGTGCGCCCAGCGTCATTAACGTGACGAGTTCGCGCTTGTCGATGTAAACCGTCAGCGCGCGTTCGGCGGGAATGAAGAGGGTGCGATTTTGTCCGTGTTCGTCAACTGCTATCACCTCACGCACCAAAGGCGCGTGGGACTGGGTCAAGTAGGGGAGGGGCGCGTTCAGGGCTTTTTGGCCGGAGCCACAGCAGCTGCTACAGCCGGCGCAACCACAGCAGGTGTTGCACCGGCTGCTGGTGCGGCAACGACGGGCAGCGGGTAAACAAAAGGCCCGGGGTCAGCGCAAGGCGGTGTCGCTGCTGCTGGTTTGGTTGATGCTGCCGTTTTGTAGTAATGCGCAGCTGCTTTGTCTTGCGATTTGCAAAGCAAAAAGCCATCAACTTTGCCAGACCAAGCCGTTTTGGCAGCGGTTTCCGCAGCTTTTGCTTTGGCTTCGTCTGTCAAAACTACGGCAGGAATTTTAGCTGTAGCGACAGTTGCAAATAAAGTAACAAAAGTGAGTGCGAATAGTTTTTTCATCATCAATTCCTCAAACTTATACTGATTTGGCTTGGGCCGCTGCAACTGCATCAGCAGCAAGAGCCGT
>JAYUJX010000060.1:0-2437 GCA_043764955.1 Polaromonas sp. | reverse complement strand
ACAACAAAAAACCCGCACTAGGCGGGTTGTTTGCAAGTAGTTGATTTACTTGATTTTTTTGGTGGGACCTGCGGGGGTCGAACCCACGACAAACGGATTAAAAGTCCGCTGCTCTACCAACTGAGCTAAGGTCCCAAGTAGCATTGCAATTTACTTACGTTTACTGCAGTACAGCTTCAAATTATAGCGTTATTTTTAACAACTTTGAAGCTCTTTGAAAATTACTCCGCTAAATTTGCTAATTTATCTAAAGCCCAGCCTGCCGCACACTGGCCAAACGTGGCGGTGACGCTCACAACGGAGCCATAACCGTGGCAATTTAAGGTGCTGTCTGTGATTGACGTAACGTTGGATGGTGTATTCGAAGTGGTGGGCTGTTTGACGGCTTCTCGGCTAAAAATGCAGTTCACCCCGATTTTTCGACCTTCCTTGGGTGCGGCATGCTCTTTGCGCAAACGATAACGCAACTGAGCTAACAAAGGGTCATGCGTGGTTTTAGACAAATCATCAATATCAACCAAATGCGCTAATCGTTTACCACCCGCCGCACCTACCGAGACAAAAAACGTTTTGGCATTTTTTTGTCGCATGGCCCAAGCGGCCATCGCCACTTTGGCATGAACTTGGTCGCAAGCGTCGATGACAACATCAACATCTGCTGTGACCAATGATTGCCAATTCTCCGGCGTCACAAAATCATCAATACATTTGACAACGCATTCAGGGTTAATCAAAGCAATGCGGTCTTGCATGGCTATAATTTTTGATTGCCCCAGCGTTTGTTGCGTCGCATGCACTTGGCGGTTGATATTAGATTCGGACACATGGTCCATATCCACCATGGTGATGCGCCCTACGCCACTGCGCGCCAAGGCTTCTACAGCCCAAGAGCCAACTCCACCAACGCCTACGACCATGATATGCGAGCCACGAATACTGCTCGCACCGGCAGCACCGTAAAGACGATCTAAGCCACCAAACCGCCTAGCGGCGTCGAAATCAACAGTTTCAATATCCAATGTAAACCAAATATGCAGATTACTTGAGGGTGCGCAAACGCTCAACACCGGCAAATGCCGCCTCAGATTTAGGGTAGACTTTCATCAGATCTTCCAACGTTTTCTTGGCACTTTTAGCGTCTTTCATCTCAAGTTGGCAATTAGCAATCGACAACATGGCTTCCGGCGCTCGCATGTGATCAGGGTTTTTAGAAATCATGCTGCGAAAGTTGATAATCGCTTCTTTGTAATCACGATTTGAATATTGTGCGTTACCCAGCCAATACAACGCTGATGCCGAATAACCACTGCCAGGATAACGTTGAATAAAGTCGTACAAGGCTTTTTGCGATTTAACAAAATCACCCGTCCTGAACAACGCAAAAGCGGCATCAAAATCACGTTTTTCCGATGGATCAGCCATAAACTCGCGGCCGTCCAAAACTATTTTCACGGGATCAAGTTTGGTTAATTTTTGCTCAACCGCTTGCGAACGCTGCTCTACTGCTTGAAGTTTTTGCTCCGAAGCTTGCAGCATGTCCTTTTGGCGAATTTGCATCTCCGCCAAGTTTCTCGCCAATACTTCGTTGTCTCCTCGCAGCTGAGACATATCAGTTTTTTGCCTGTCGATTTGATTTTGCAATTCAAACATGCTTTTGCGCATCTGTGCAATTTCGTCGGCGCTGCGCTGCTGTGCAGCACTTAAAGTGTTGTTGACCGTTGCATTTAAGCTGGAGATTTGTTGGCGCAAATCCAAAATAGCTTTGCGCGCCTCATCATCGTCAAAAATACCTGCGTGCGCGGCGAGCGATATCAGTAAAAAACTAGCAATGGCAACGGACCGAGATGCCGAGCGAAAGTTTGAAAAAAAACTCATGGAATTCCTGGGTTACTGTTTTCTTGTCTAGCGGTAGCTAATTTCAGCACGGCGGTTTTTAGCAGCGGCAGTGTCGTCTCCAGCCATATCTGCTGGTTTTTCTTTGCCAAAACTCACCGCCTCAATTTGGCTTTCATTCAGTCCAGACAGCGCCATTGCACGTCGCACGGCCTCGGCACGCTTTTGACCCAAAGCCAAGTTGTATTCACGTCCGCCAGAAGAGTCGGTATGACCTTCCACTGAAATTTTGCTTGTTTTGCGGCTTGATAGAAACTGCACATGCGCGTTGATCACGCTTGCATATTCCGGCTTGACCAAATAGCTATCGAAGTCAAAGTAAATAATCTTGCCAACATTAGCTGGCCCACCATTCGCGCCGCCACTGGTGTTACCTAAATCAACCGTAGTCACGCCGCCGTTGTTGCCTTGGCCATTATTGGTGCCACTGCCTAAACCACTACCCGTGGTTGAAATACCAGTTTTGTCTTCAACAGGCACATCCAACTTAACGCCACTAGAGCAGCCTGCCAAAGTAACTGCAAGCACAACAGCTAGTGTTGTT
>JAYUJX010000059.1:0-2442 GCA_043764955.1 Polaromonas sp. | reverse complement strand
TGATTTCTACGAATTCAGCCTTGTTTTGCATGTCGTCGATCGTCGCGCAGCCGCAGTAACCCATGCTGGCGCGAACGCCGCCGGCCATTTGGTAGACGATGCTGACCATGGAGCCTTTGTAGGGCACGCGGCCTTCGATGCCTTCGGGGACTAACTTGTCGGCGTTGGGGTTGCCAGTGGTTGATTCTTGGAAATAGCGGTCGGCGCTGCCCTGCTGCATCGCGCCAATGCTGCCCATGCCGCGGTAGCTTTTGTAGCTGCGGCCTTGGAACAGCACAATCTCGCCCGGTGCTTCTTCCGTACCTGCAAACATGCCGCCCATCATCACGGTGGATGCGCCAGCAGCCAGCGCCTTGGCGATGTCGCCTGAGTAGCGGATACCGCCGTCGCCAATCAACGGGACGCCGGTGCCGCGCAATGCGGTCGCAACACTGTCAATCGCCATGATCTGCGGCACGCCCACGCCGGCCACGATGCGGGTGGTGCAGATGCTGCCAGGGCCGATGCCGACCTTGACGGCGTCTGCGCCGGCTTCAACCAGCGCCAAGGCCGCCGCGCCCGTGGCGATGTTGCCGCCGATGACGTCGATGTGCGGGTAGTTTTGTTTGACCCAGCGCACACGCTCGATCACGCCGTGGCTGTGGCCGTGGGCGGTGTCAACAACAATAGCATCCACCCCAGCTTTGACGAGGGCTTCAACGCGCTCTTCCGTGCCCTCGCCCACGCCAACTGCTGCGCCTACACGCAAGCGACCATGGTCGTCACGCGCGGCGTTGGGGAAGCTGGTTTGCTTGGTGATGTCTTTGACGGTGATGATGCCTTTGAGCTCAAAAGCCGGGTTGACCACCAACAAACGCTCTAGTTTGAATTTATTGAGGAGTGCTTTGGCCTGCGCGGGCGTGGTGCCCTCAGATTCCTGCACGGTCACCAGCTTCTCGCGCGGGGTCATGATTTCGCTGACCGGCACGTCATAGCGGTTTTCAAAGCGCAAATCGCGGCTGGTGACGATGCCGACGACTTTGCCGCCATCACAGACCGGAAAGCCTGAAATACCCAGCTGCTCGGACAGGGCCAGCACCTGACGAACGGTATGGGTGGAAGTGATGACCACAGGGTCACGCAGCACGCCGGATTCGTAACGTTTGACTTTGGAGACCTGGGCGGCCTGCTCTTGGGCGGTCAAATTCTTGTGGACGATGCCGATACCGCCTTCTTGCGCGATGGCGATGGCCAAACGGGCTTCGGTGACGGTGTCCATCGCTGCGGAAACCAGCGGCAGATTGAGCCGAATGTTGCGGGAGAACTGGGTGGCGAGGGTGACGTCCTTGGGCAGGACTTGGGAGTAAGCTGGCACCAACAACACATCGTCGAAGGTCAGCGCTTTACCTAGAAGACGCATCGGATTAGCTCCAAAGCCATGTATTGTACAAGGGTTCTTCCCTATTTTGTTTCACCCATACAACGAACAGACGCGCAGTTCGCAAAAACGCCAAGTTCAGGCTAAACTTCAGCTTATGAAATTCATCCGCAACACATTGCCCTACCTAGTCGCCAGTTTTGCCATCGTTTTCAGCGCGTCCGCCATGGCGCAATACATGTGGCTAGACGCTGCAGGCCGCAAAGTCTTCAGCGACCAACCGCCGCCAGCCAATATTCCTGCGAAACGCGTTTTACAGCAACCGGGAAAGGCAACAGCAACTTTGCCAGTAGCCGATAGCGATGAAAAACCCAATTCAGATACGGATGCTGGCGGTACAAAAAACGCAGCAAAACCCAAAACGGCAGTAGCGCCTGCTCAACCGAATGCGAGTAAAGACAAGGACTTAGAAGCCGCCAAGAAGAAAATTGACGACGAAGCCGCTGCTAAGAAGAAAGCTGAGCAAGAAAAGATAGATGCAGCAAAGGCTGACAATTGCAAACGCGCCAAATCAGCCAAAGCGACCTTAGATTCAGGCATGCGCCTCGCCCAGACCAATGCCAAAGGCGAACGCGGTTTTATGGATGATGCCTCGCGCATGGTGGAATCAAAGCGCATCGAAGGCATCATTGCTGCTGATTGCAAGTAGAATCCGTTAAAACCCACTTTTTAAAGATAAAACGCCTCTAACCGGCGCATTTATTGCCTGAGCAGCTATTTAAATAGTAGTAAAAGAGCTACCCCGTCGCTACGCGCCACCCCTTCAGATTGAATGGGAACTTTCTGCCTTTGGTATTCGTTCCCCTTTTTAGAAGGGGTGGCGCGTAGCTGACTTCAATACCCAGCTTTGCCCCCAGCCCGCGTCTTGGCAAACAACCCAGTCGTCCTAGCCCCCTGCTTTTGAAACCGCTCTCGCCGTGCGACTTTGGGGTCAACCTTCAAAGGTCGATACAGCTCAAGTCTTTCCAAATCATGCAAAACGTGGCTCAAAGTCGTTTTTTTGCCCCAAATGCCTAAAGTGTAGT
>JAYUJX010000058.1:0-2442 GCA_043764955.1 Polaromonas sp. | reverse complement strand
CCAACTGGAGTATCCGTCTTTTGACTCTTTGAAACATTGATTCCCATTGAACCATCTCTCTTTCTTGTAATTGATGTGAGGGCGTGTTTGTTTTGTCTTGACATTTTATTGTATATATTAACGTATATATAATAATTTTTCGGCTAAACAATTCTAATAGTGATTATTCACGGACGATGTGACATATCTCGTAAATGTTGAAGAACTAGTGGCGGTTGAAATAATGCTAAAGGATTGAATAATGAGATTGGGGGTATTTGCTAAAGTAGGGACACCTCCATTAAATAAGGGGGCTGAAAATGTTGATACTGTTCCTAAAAGATACGTTGTTGCTGTATCACTAACCCTCGCTGTGTTTATGTAAAACAGTGTTGTAGGCTGTCTATATACCACTGATATCGTGTATGTTTTTGTCGTGTCTGTTGGCACATTTGTTATTATTATCTGAAAATTACTTGCAAATGTGTAGTCTGTTGGTATATAAAATGATGAACCTAATGCCATATTACACGTAAATGGTGTGGTTGTTCCTGTTATTGCTGTTGTGTTTTCATATATTTGATTACATATCAATGGTCCCGTTAGTGTTGTTGTTCCTGTTACTGCTAATGTTGTTGATAGTGTTGTTGCTCCTAACACGGAAAATTTACCATTTATACCTGCCTCATTAGTTGATGTACCATTTGCTCCATAAACCCATAATATATTGGTTGTTCCTGTTTGTGTTGAACCTAATCTCACACCAGTCCATCCTGCTATTCCTACCCCGTTAGGTGCTAATCCTCCAGAGACATTTGTTGTTGTATCACTTTTTATATAATGACTAGCATAGTTATTTAATCCAATATAAATAGGATTCTGATTCATTTGGATACTACACGTTGTTGGTGCTACAGTTGTAAATAAAATATTTTTACTTACTGATGTGTTCCCTGTTACTGCTACATTCCCTGCAAATGTTGTCGTATTATTTGATGATGCATACGTTTGATTTGTTGTTATTGAATCCACATACGTTTTTGTTGTCAATTGTGTTCCTGTTGTTGGTGTCACTGTTGATGTTGGTAGATTAGTATTAAATGTGTTTGTTCCTGTAAATGCATTTGTTCCTGCTACTGTTACACCACTTAATGAGTCTACATACGCTTTTGTTGTTAGTTGCGTTGATGTTGTTGGTGTCACTGTTGATGTCGGTAATCGTGCTAATGATACATTTCCTGATATTGATGTATTTCCTGTTATCGCAACATTTGAAGTAAATGTATTTGTATTGTTTGATGCTGTATATGTCAGATTAGACACAAATAAGGGTGTCGTTGAAACATCAATATATTTTGGCATTGTTATACATTATTATCATATATTAAATAATGCTAAACATCATAATCAAATGCTGGACGAATAATTGGTTTTTTTCCTTGAATGTATTTTATATTACTGTTGTGTCTTGGTATTAACTCTTCTTTTACTTTTCGTTCTTTCATATACACCATTTGATATGTATCCACGAATAATCTCCACTCCTAATTTATCTATTAATGCTAATGCTTCTCTAATAGACTCTATTGAAAAACATCTCATTCCTTCTGATGTAAATATAACAACATTTTGTGATCCAGATAGTCCGCCATTACATAGTTGGGAGATTGAAATTAAAGTTTCTTTCATCCCTTCCATAAGTATAATGTCTAGACCTAATGGTCCATATAATCCTGTCGCTTTTGATTCGATGGCGGGACCGAAAGCTGGAGTTGCTTTGATACCCTGACCATATATTATGTGACGAAGGAGCGTAGGATCAGATGTGGCACATGTTGACGCACCAGAGTCGAATATTATTTGTCCTTGCATTTTCATTGATTTAATATTATGATTTATTCTTAGAGATTTCAATTGGTTTTCTATTGGTTGAATATCAGTACTTTCATTAACTTCATTTGATTCGTTCATCTTGTCATTATCTTCAGATTCATTTAATTTTAGTCTTTTTGAATCATGTTCTTTTATTAAACTTTCAAATTTATTTTTATATCTAATTTGTCTTTTTTCCAAGTTCTCATTTGCATTTTCATCATCATCATCACTAATATCTTTTTCAAATTCTGTTATTGCATCTTTATATACTACATGTACTTCACCTTCATTTATATTCCTATCTACTTCTGGTTCGGGTTCCGGTTGATTCACATCATAACCCTTTAATTTTCTATATTTTCCAAGCTGATCATAATCTACAATTCTTACACCTCCAACATATTCAATGTATTTCGGTGTTTCAATATTAAATGGAGGTGATTTAATAGAGTCCATTGATATTGGACTATCAGGAATATCTACTCTATCATATGACATATCACTTGATTCATTTTCATTTTCACTTTGATCTGATGTATGTACATACATTGGAGACAATTCTTCAGTTGTTCTTGTTACTACATCTAC
>JAYUJX010000057.1:0-2446 GCA_043764955.1 Polaromonas sp. | reverse complement strand
CGGTAGACCGTGTTGATGGCGTGCCACCGGCGATTGCCATCGATCAGACAAATCCAGTCCGCAGCTCGCGCTCAACGGTCGGAACCATGACCGAGTTGAACGATCACCTGAAGCTCTATTTCGCACGGGCAGCACAGTTGTTTGACCGCGATACAGCTCTACTCGTTCGGCATGATTCTTCTGAATCCATTTATGCCCAAATGCAGGAACGTGCTGCCGCCATGGGAGACGACCCACGGCTGGCGGTGACCTTCCCTGTTGAGCTACCTGCACAAACGACCACTGAAGAGGTCACGCAATGGCTGTCGGCTAGCGGTTTTACCAAGGTACAGGCAGAACGTGAGCTTGCAACGGTCACAGGGCCGCGCAAATTGCTGGATGTGGTGGCGGATCGTTTCCGTATCGGAACTGCAGACAAGTCGCGTGTCATCGAAGCCATTGAAGTGGCGCTCAAACGTGGCAGTGGTCGTGTCAATGTCTATGCCGGCGCTATAGATGATCAGGGGGGCACGATGTGGAAGTTCTCCACCGGCCTGCATTGCCCAGAGAGCGACCATCGCTATGCCGACCCCATACCCTCGGCTTTCTCTTTCAATTCCCCTGTCGGTGCCTGCGAAAAATGCAAGGGTTTTGGTCGCGTCATTGGCGTGGATTACGGCCTGGTCATTCCCAACGACAAGTTGACTCTGCGCGCCGGTGCCATCAAGCCCATGCAGACGCCCGCCTGGAAAGAGTGCCAGGACGATCTGATGCGCCATGCGGAAGCGGCAGGCATTCCGCGTGATACCCCCTATTACAAGCTCACTGCAGAACACAAACACTGGGTCATCAACGGCTCGCCCAACTGGAACGGCAAGTGGAGCCAGCACTGGTTTGGTGTTAAACGATTTTTTGAGTACCTGGAGACCAAGTCCTACAAAATGCACATTCGCGTGCTGCTGTCCAAGTACCGCAGCTACACGACGTGTGAAACCTGTAACGGCGCGCGCTTGAAAACCGAGAGCCTGATCTGGCGCATCGGCAGCAAAGCCGATGCTGATGCCGTGCTGGCTCCCGCCAAGCGCTTCCTGCCCAGCGGTACAGCCTGGTCGCGAGATCAATTAGAGGTACTTGCAGGTCTGTGTTTGCACGATCTGATGCTGTTGTCGATTGACAAGCTGCGATTGTTCTTTAATTCAGTAACCGTTCGCCCTGAGCTTGTCGAAGGGGTTTCGACAAGCTCAGGGCGAACGGGGGATGAAAAAGCCTTGGCGATGTTGCGTGAAGAAATCAACACCCGCCTCAAGTATCTGTGCGATGTGGGCATCGGCTACCTCAGCCTAGACCGCCAAAGCCGCACCCTCAGCGGCGGTGAAGTCCAGCGCATCAACCTCACGACCGCTTTGGGCACCTCTTTGGTCAACACCTTGTTTGTGCTGGACGAGCCTAGCATCGGTCTGCACCCGCGCGACATGGGACGCATCACTCAGGCCATGCTGCGCCTGCGCGATGCGGGCAACACACTGGTCGTGGTCGAGCATGATCCAGCGGTGATGCTGGCCGCCGACCGCATGATCGACATGGGACCCGGTCCGGGCGAGCGCGGTGGCCAAATCGTGTTTGACGGCACCACCGAGCAGTTGCGCCATGCCGATACCTTGACGGGTGCTTACCTGGGTGGCCGCAAACAAATCGGTATGGGTTTCCAGCGCTTGGTCAGTGACAGCACGCCACGTCTGATCCTGGAAGGTGCGCGCGAGCATAATCTCAAAAACGTCACGGTTGACCTGCCTTTGCAGCGCCTAGTGACCATCACTGGCGTCAGCGGGTCGGGCAAGTCGAGTTTGGTGCAGGACATTTTGGCTCCCGCGCTGCTTCGATACTTCGGCAAAGCGACCGATACGCCTGGCTTGCATGATCGCCTGCTGGGCGCAGATCACCTCAGCGATGTGGTGTTTGTCGACCAATCGCCGATTGGTAAAACCGCCCGTTCCAATCCCGCCAGCTACGTGGGGGCATGGGATGCTGTGCGTGAGCTCTTTGCCCAAGCACCGCTGGCCAAACAACGTGGCTACACCACCTCCAAATTCAGCTTCAACAGTGGCGATGGTCGCTGCGCCCTGTGTGGTGGTTCGGGTTTTGAGCACATCGAAATGCAGTTTTTGAGCGATGTGTACCTGCGTTGTCAGGACTGCAACGGTTTGCGTTACCGTCCCGAGGTGCTGGAAGTACACATCCAACGTCAGGACAAGAGCCTCAATGTGGCTGCTGTATTGAATTTAACAGTGAGCGAAGCCGTTGCAATTTTTGCCGCAGACCGCGACGTCATCCGCGCCCTGCAGCCGATCGTCGATGTGGGTCTGGAATACGTCAAACTGGGTCAACCCGTGCCCACCTTGTCGGGCGGCGAAGCCCAGCGCCTCAAACTGGCTGGATTTTTAGCCGAAGCCGCCAAGAGCGGCAGTTC